>JBGVOY010000026.1:0-5239 GCA_045126755.1 Alphaproteobacteria bacterium
CACGTCCGGCAAGCGGAGAAATAATAACATCTTACGGAAGCGAACTTTCTAAAGGTGTAACTTCAAAAGGAATTGTCATAAAGACAAGACCGAATGCGCAAATTATTGCCCCATACGATGGCTCGGTCATTTTTTCCGGACCATTTAAGGGATACGGCAACTTAATTATTATTGATCATGGGAAAGAATATGTATCACTCTTGGCAGGAATGAGCGAAACGGATATTCAAACCGGACAAATGCTTTTAGCCGGAGAGCCTGTCGGAATTATGCCCGATTCTGATACCGCAAAACTTTATATGGAAATCAGAAAAGACCAAAATCCGATAAATCCGGAACCTTGGCTTGAAAAATAAATTTAAAGGAAAACACAAATGTTGAAAAAAATTGCTTTATTATCATTAGTTCTAATTTTAAGTATTAACCAAGTTTTTGCTAAAGAAAAAAAAGAAAACAAAAAAGAAGAAACTGCTAATACATACGAGCTTCTTAATCTGTTTGGCGAAGCTATGCAACGCTCAAAATTAAGTTATGTTGATGAAGTAACGGATAAAGAACTTATTGAATCGGCAATTAACGGAATGCTGACCTCCCTTGATCCGCACAGCAGCTATTTGGATGCTGACAGCTTTAAATATATGAACGAACAAACCAAAGGAAAATTTGGCGGTTTGGGTGTCGAAGTTACAATGGAAAGCGGTTTTGTAAAAGTAGTATCCCCTATTGACGACACTCCTGCGCATAAGGCCGGACTTAAAGCCGGAGACTACATAACTCACATTGACGGCGAAACGGTTATCGGCCTTAACTTAAATGAAGCCGTCAGTAAAATGCGCGGTAAGATAGGTACAAAAATAAAACTTTCAATCAGAAGAGCAAATGAAAAACCTTTTGATGTAACAATAACCAGACAAGAAATAAAGATTCAATCGGTAAAAACCGAAATCAAGAATGACGATGTTTTATACGTCAGAATTTCATCTTTTGCAGAAGAAAACGACACCAATATTTCAGCAGCCGTCAAAGATGCAAAAAAGAAATTAGGTGATAAATTAAAAGGTATGGTAATAGACGTAAGAAATAATCCTGGAGGCTTATTAAATCAAGCAGTCAATGTTTCTGATTTGTTTTTGGAAAAAGGCGAAATTGTTTCAACGCGCTCCAGAAACGAAGAAGATACCGTAAAATTTACGGCAACAAAAGGGGATATTTTGGACGGACTTCCGATTGTCGTTATCATAAACGAAGGTTCTGCTTCAGCATCAGAGATTTTGGCAGGCGCTCTACAAGACCACAATCGCGGTATAGTATTGGGTGAAAAATCTTTCGGTAAAGGTTCTGTTCAAACAGTTCTTCCTTTAGGCGATTATGGGGCTATGCGTATAACAACCGCACGCTATTATACTCCGTCGGGCCGCTCAATTCAGGCAAAAGGTATTGAGCCTGATATTGTTGTTAAACCGGCTAAAGTTCAAACTTTAGAAAATTATGCGCTTAATTTGACCGAAGCGGAACTAAGCGGAGCGCTAAAAAATGAAGAAAATGAAAAAAGTGAGAAAAAAGAAAAAACCGAAGAAAAAGAAATTAACGATTACCAACTTTCAAGAGCATTGGATTTGGTAAAAGCATTATCCTTGTATAAAAACGGGTTGCAAACACAAAAAGAGGAAAAAAACAAATAATGAAAATATACAGAAATTGTGCCGGAATAATCATTTTTAACACCGATAAAAAAGTGCTGGTTTGTGCCAGAAATGATGCTTCGGATTTTAACTGGCAATTTCCTCAAGGCGGAATTGAAAACAATGAAAAACCTTCACAAGCAGCTTTGAGAGAATTAAAAGAAGAAACTTCAATAACTTCCGTTAAGCCGGTAAAGTGTTTAAACACCGCTATCAGATACGATTTTCCCGATTATGTGCTGGAAAAAGCAAGCCCTATCGCCAACAAATATGCCGGACAGGATGTATATTGGAATTTGTTTTATTTTTACGGCTCTGATAATGAAATAAACTTAAATACAAAAGAACCTGAATTTAAAGCTTATGAATGGGTTGAACCTCAAGAAGCGGTTAACAGAATTATTGAGTTCAAAAAAGAAGTATATAAAAAAGCTCTGGCAGAATTAGAGCCTGTTATCAAAGCATATTAAAAAACGCAAAAAGCCGACTTGTCAGTCGGCTTTTAATCACTTCTTCGGAGTTATAAATTCATACTCGGAAAAATTTATATCCTTATTGATACGTTTAAATACGTTTTTGTAAACACATATCGTCGGATAAACATTTTTTCTTTTTTCTGCCCCCCATCCGTAGTCTTTTATACCTCTGTCATTGATAAAGACCCAGTATCTCTGATGATTTTGATGGTCTTCCACTTTCAATGACGTATGGCACGATACAACTTCTGCCGGAGAGATATTTTTATTTGCTAAAAGGCAAATTTCCGGAGTAGGTAATACAACTCGTCCATTGTTATAAAAACGCGGGTATTTATTTTTTACCCATGTGCGACAGACTTCCATCGAACCCTGAATATCAGTCTCTGATACAATAGGATTCAGAAACATAATCTGCAAAACATTGGCATAAAGCTCGTTTACGATAGCTTTTGCCTTAGAACGACTATTGACAACCCTTAAATGAGCATCAACATAAAGTTTTTTCTTTTCACCCATAATAAAATTATTAAGTTTTACATAAAAAATTCTCTTGCGGTGTTCAAATATGAAATAAGTAACGTGAAAATCCGGATTTTATCAACCGGATAAAAAATCATTCGCAGAAATAAAGATAATCTCTTAAGAAGTTGACACCTTCATTTATAGCTTCAAAATCTTGCAATCTTACAAGAACTGCAGGATACGAATGAGCACGCAAAACACATTCATCTTCTTTTATCGCTTCCTTATGTCCGGTGTTAGGCTTTGTTGTATGTCCGGCAGCCGGAACAACATAAACGCTGCGGCAAACACCTCTTATCTGAGGACTTTGCGGTGCAAATTTTATTTCACCTGCCTTTTGAATCCTACCTTCACGGTCTACAATATCTGTTCGAGTGTGGCAAGAAGTTACAAGTGGCGTTTCTTCCATAAAGTTTGCCAATAAACAGGTTTTGTTAGTAGGAAGCAAAGGCTCAACACGATAACCCACACGATCAGATATTACTCCGGCCATGTAAGCGCACATTTCCTCAACAATATGTCTGGATTTTACAGCTCCACCATGCTGTAACAACAACACCTGAAGCATATCGTCTTTATACGCATTGACGATAGCTTTGGCTTTACTGATATCTGAAACAATTCGCAAACAGTTGTCTACAAAGCATTTCGGCTTAACGATAACACCCTTGGATGATATAAGAGCTTTGGCTTTTGTGATGTCGGTTGTATAACAGCCCGTTTCATCAAGATAAAATTTGTCTGTTTTCATAATGATAGTATTTAAAATTTACATAATTTTTCTATTTGTCAGTTGAGTATGCCAAATTTTGCGTTTATTGTCAATAAAAAACTGCGATATTACATCGCAGCCTTTAATCAAATTATCAACAAAACTATTTTTTACCAAGTTCTCTGCTCATGGCAAAAAATTTATCTGTTCTTTGTTTTTTCAGTTCTTCTCCGCTAAATTTAGATAATTGAGCCAAATGCTTTTGAATAGCTTTACGTAAGTTATCAAAAACACCTTTAGGATTGCGATGAGCTCCTCCGATAGGCTCAGCGACAACCTCATCAATAACTCCAAAAGATTTTAAATCTTGAGCCGTAAGTTTCAGGGCTTCGGTAGCTTCTTTTGTTTTATCGGCGCTGCGCCATAAAATTGAAGCACAACCTTCCGGAGAAATTACCGAATAAATAGAATGTTCAAGCATTAAAATAACATTAGCCGTAGCAATAGCTATTGCTCCGCCTGATCCGCCCTCACCGATTATCGTCGAAATTATGGGAGATTTCACCTGAAAACATTTTTCAATAGAAGAAGCAATAGCTTCGGCCTGACCTCTGGCTTCGGCATCTACCCCCGGATATGCCCCCGCAGTATCTACAAATGATAAAACCGGCATATTAAAACGAGATGCCATATCCATTAGTCTTTGAGCTTTTCGATACCCTTCAGGTTTAGCCATTCCGAAATTGTGCTTCATACGAGTTTCTATTGTATTGCCTTTTTCCTGCCCGATAACAACAACAGACATCCCATCAAACTTGCCGATACCTGCTACCATAGCTTCATCATCTGCAAAACATCTGTCACCGCAAAGCAATACAAAATCATCAATCAATGCCTTGATATAATCAAGACAATGCGGTCTGTTCGGATGACGAGCAATTTGAGCCTTTTGCCAAGCCGTAAGATTTTGATAAGTTTCGGATAACGACTTATTTAACTTTTGTTCAAGCCTTTTGACTTCAGCAACAATATCAATATCTTCATCTTTTGCCAAAGCCTTCAAGTGTTCAAGTTTTTCTTCAATTTCGGCGATGTTTTTTTCAAAATCCAACACAACCTGATTGCTATCCGTAGCCATTTTCTACCTCATTAAAAATTCAACTTTACTGCATTCTTATCATTTTTTTTTTAATTTTTCATCACTATTTTTTTTACCCTGTTAATTTTTCTTGTCAAATATGTAATTATTTTGATTGAAAACAGCTATAAACTTAAATATTATAAAAAAAATTAGTTGTGCATTTGGAGTGGATAATTGTTAGCTGTTTTATTTTTTATATCGGTTTTTTCCTCATTGACGTGGGTAGCTTATGTAGTTTTATACCTCATATCTAAACTTGAGGGAAACGACTTAAGCTCTTTAGCTGTAACAGACGTTGCATTATACATCGGTCTGATTATTTTTCCGGTCTGGGCAATATGGCAAATATTCGGCCTCATAAGCCAGTATAGAAACAGCTCCGGAATTGATAAAAAGCTTCTTCAATTATTCAACCAAATGAAAAAAAATCAGGATTACACTGATTTAATCGTCAGGGTTATGCTTGATGCCGAACATGAAATTAAAGACGGATTTGTCGTAAACAAATTTGACGTGTTTATTGCCGATATAAACGAAATTTTGGCCGACATAGTGCAACGGTGCAACGCGGCCTCTTCCATACAAATGGAGCAACTGTGGTCGAAAGTTAAAAACGGAGAACGTTGGGCAATAGCAAAGCGCCTTGTCGAAACTTCAAAAAGCCATAATGATTTTACGGTTTATTTAGCTGAAAAATGTAAAA
>JBGVOY010000027.1:0-4023 GCA_045126755.1 Alphaproteobacteria bacterium
AATGCACTTCCTATAATCAGTGTGAAGTAAGTAAACTGTTAGTGTTAATTGTGTAACTTAAAAAAACAAAATATGGAAATAACATTTCTTTCACCAATATGGAGCGCATTGTTCGTTGTTGCTTTAGTTACTTTTTTTGTAACTACTTTTTGGGACAGCATTAAAAATGGTATTGAAAAAGCCAAGAACAAAGATAAAAATTCATCGAGTTTTGAGATATTAAGAATTTTGCTTGTAATCGTAAGAATTATGGTTGCAATCACTATTTACTTATTTGTTCTCATAAAGTTTGGGGAATGTTATGCATTTACAACCGCTGGTGTAATAGTTCTTATTGCTGCTATTGTATTGCCTATTGTAATATCTGACACAAATATACAATATACAAAAGGAGAAAATCGATGGAGATTTTTTTGGTTCTATTATATAACCATCAATGTTTTCACGGTTTCTCTAATGTCATTTATCTTTGCATCTTGGACAACAGCGTTATCTTACCTGGCAATTACAGTACTTGTTGCGCTCTTATTGCCAAAATATGAGCTATATCAATACAGGTAAGTAAAAGTTTGAAAGAGTGGGAAATTCCCACTCTTTTTTATTTTCTGATTTTCTTAAGCCATTTTTGAATATTTTGGTTATGTTCATCTAAGGTTTTTGAAAAATTATGCCCGCCATCTCCATCTGCCACAAAATAAAAATAAGGAGTTTTTAGAGGATTTGCAGCCGCTTTTAAAGCTTCTGTTCCCGGATTACAAATCGGTTTTGGCGGAAGCCCCACATATTTATATGTATTATAAGGACTATCAACTTGTAAATCTTTTCGCTTTAACGAACGTCCTAATTCCGATTTTCCCAAAGTCAAAGCATATATTACTGTCGGATCTGTTTGTAAAAGCATATTTTTATTTAACCTATTTACAAAAACAGATGATACCTTTTCTCTTTCCGAGTTAATACCTGTTTCTTTTTCAATTATTGAAGCTAAAATCAGTAATTCTTCTTTAGATTTAAGAGGTAAATTATCTTTCCTTTCTTCCCATGCCTTTTGCAGACTGTCTTTCATTGCTTTTTGGGCTTGTCTGATAATATCTGCTTTTTTTGCACCTTTGTAAAAAGTGTATGTTTCAGGCAAAATTGAACCTTCTTCGACTTCAAAATCTACACTGCCGGTTAAAAGCTCATTATTGTTTATAAGATTTATAATCTGGTGTGATGTTAAGCCCTCGGGGATAGTAAGTTTGTGCATAACAACCTTATTTGATGAAATCCTGTTTAATATATCCATAAGCGACATATCAGGTTCAATTAAAAACTCTCCAGCCTTAAATTTTTTATCAAAACCATAAACTTTTATAGCTGTTTTCACAAAATTATCATGAAAAAATACATTATTTTCAGCTAAATTCTTGTTTAAGGTTATAGCTCCGGCTCCTTGTGTCATATTTATAATAAACTCCTTACTTATCGGCAACGGTCTTTTAACCGTATTATCAAACCAAGAAGCTAAAACGGCACATACAAGAGTGCCAAACAGAGCCATAAAAAACAATTTTCTCATAATTTAACCTTTATACTTTATGCAAAGAAAAAACTTCTATACCGGAAGGTAAATTATTTTTACCATTTAAATCTGAAAGTTCAACAATAAAAGCACTCGCCTCAACTTTTGCCCCGATTCGCTCAAGCAATTTACAAACAGCGGCAACAGTTCCGCCTGTTGCAAGCAAATCGTCAACAATTAGAACCTTCTTTCCTTTTTCAACTGCATCTTTATGAATTTCAAGAACATCGGTTCCATATTCTAAATCATATTCGACACGCTCAACTTCAGCGGGTAATTTTCCGGGTTTTCTGACTATCACCAAACCACAGCCTAATTTATATGCAAGAGGAGCTCCAAACAAATAACCTCTTGATTCTATAGCCACGACATAATCTAAGTTATAACTTTTGAATTTATCAAAAAGTAAATCTACAACTTCTTTGAATGCTTTTTTATCTTTTATCAAAGTTGTTATATCCTGAAACATAATTCCTTTCTTCGGAAAATCAGGCACAACTCTAATTTTTTCTTTAAAATAGCTCATAAAAATCCTCTCTATTAACATTTTTTTGCAAAATATAACAAATATATTAAATTTTAAATAAAATAAATCTTGCAATTTAAAAAAAATATGTTTATAAGAGTTTTCAGATTATGCGCTTGTGGCGGAACAGGTAGACGCTGCAGACTTAAAATCTGTTGGGAGCAATCCCGTGCCGGTTCGATTCCGGCCTAGCGCACCAATAAAAAAGCTCACCCTTGTGGTGAGTTTTTTTGTTGGTATGATAGCTCGGGCAAGAAGCGGCACAGTGCCGGTTTGAACCGCAGTTTGCAGGCGGATATATACGCCGGTCGGGCAGGATGCCCGAGCAAACAAGGTCGGCGAAGCCATTCCGGCCAGAAAAAATATATTTTTTTAAATAATAGCGCACAATACAAGAAACCCGCCTTTCAAGGCAGGTTTTTGCTCTTGCGGTATTGCCTTTAACAAAAGATAATAAAATCAAGCATTATATGAAATTTTATCTGTATATATTGATGCTATTTTTGATATACTCAAATTTATATTACATTTGTCAATATTTTTTTACACCATTGTAGTAGCTTAACGATATTTATTTTAATTTAAACAAACCAAAGGTTGTCTTATTGCTTTTATCATCTTCAATATTTTCTGCCAATAAATGCAAACCATACAATTGACCGGCATTTTTGCGGCAAATAACTGCATAATTGTCAGGATACTCCCCTTCATACAACATTTTTGCTGCCAGTGCCGTATCTATACACTCAAGTTCATTAGCATCTTTTAATATTTTTTCTCTTGTTTTGACGGTTTGCAACAACGCTTGTATATGCGAAGCAACAAAGTTTATTTCGGCATCTTTATTTTTTACAAATACACAATGATGTATGGGAATATCCGTAGTGTTTATCAGCTCTATATCCTCGGTTAAAGCGTTTTTAGTTTCTGCGACTTCTCCGGCAATAGAATTTCTTATAGCCATAACACCATAATCAATTTCTTTATTTAACAGTGCTGATACAACATTTTTAGATGTTACCAACGCAACAGGAGTAATATTTTTAACACTTATACTATTTAAAAATACTGACGTTGCTTCTTCGGCATTACTTCCTATATCACCCTGAAAACCAATCTTCATAACAAACTCTTAACTATATGATTTTTTACCTATTTGCAATTTTGACATACGCGTTTTATTTTTTTCTTCCATATATTGTTGTTTTTTTTCATATATTGCATACTTTTTACGAGCTTTTTCATCGGTAAAAATAAAATTATCAATAAAAGCCGATGCCTTTTTATCTTTTCTTATCTGATAACGAACACTGTTGATATCCATAATATCCGTATCGTCTTTTAATCTGAAAACTTGACCGTTAAAAACAACTTCAACCCTAGAATCATTATTTTCCGAAAAACCACCGTCAACAACATAGGTCTCATTTTTTTTGGTACTTTTTATTTGAAAATTTGAATAAGTATTTTTATTTCCTGCAATATAACAGTTTGTCTTTTGATCCTCAAGCACTGCAATATAATCCGTAATTCCGGAAGTATGTTTTTCAAATACGGCTTGAGCAACCGATTGTGCAGATTTTTTTGTTGCTACTGTTCTAACAGGAAAAGTATCAACAATTTTACCTAAATTTAATTTACTGAATTCGTTTTCAAAATTTACAGTCATTATGCATATCCTTTACTAAAAATTTAGCCCAATATAGCATAAATATTTTTAAACGTCAAACATAAATTTTGACAAAAACACCAAAAGAGCGGATTTTGTAAATCCACTCTTTCAGAAATAATGAACAGGAACTACAATTTCAGTTTTCTATCTAATTTTTCTAATTCGTCAATGTATGATGAAATTAAATTTAATCCCTTCTGCCAAAAATCTGCATTTTTAGGATTTAAGTTAAAAGGTTTTAATATTTCTTCATAATCGCCT
>JBGVOY010000028.1:0-3861 GCA_045126755.1 Alphaproteobacteria bacterium
ATATCATCAATATAGCAATCAGAAGAAACGGCGCAAAGGCTGTTCGGTTTATGGATAATTTATACTTGACATTTTTGATATTAAAACTATAAATATCTTCGTGATGCGGATTTAATCTAAATTGCCAGCATCTAAAAATTGGCTAAACTTGGAGAAAAAATATGACTATTACATGCTATGCAGGGGGATTTACCCCTAATTTTGACGTTTTATCAACTGTACTTAACAATCTTGATATTTTATACAAACATAAAGACCTGATTTTGAATAATCCGGAATATTATGGTATTGATATTAAAGGCTGTGGTGTTTCCGCACTATGGATAGGTTCAACAAAACTATGGCTTGGCGATATGTTACAATTATGGGAAACTCCGGAATGGAAAATAGAAAATACTTATTATTTAAGTATAACAGGAAGTCCGTTATCCGGAGGAAATATATGCCAAATATGGTCTAAAGAAAAGGGATTTTCCACAACCAGATATAAGAGTTTTGGCGCATTGGCACGACCTGCTTGGACAGTTCGTAAAATGGGCAAAACATTTAACGGAAATTGTTTTTCATTTGATGGTAAAAATGTTGTTTATCACAAGTCCGATTTAGATATTTACACTCTTCTGGATATATTAAAAAACTTAGATGATTAAGCGGCAAGTATCTGTTTAGTTAAAAAATATGTGCAAAAGATGTAAAAATATTTTACTGATTTTGTTAATATGATATAAACCTTTTTAGGTTATACTTTGCTAAAAGTAGTGAAATGTAAAAGGCGAATTAAGATGAAAGACAGAATTATTCAACTTATGATAATCGGCGGAATTTATCTGCCTATTTCGCTTTTGTTTACATATTTACCGAATCTTAGCATTATAAAAGATATTCCACAGGTTAATCATTATTTTCAAACGGCAAGTTTTGCTTGGACCAGATACCTTATCTTTATTTTGTTTTTGTTTTTAACGGTAGTTCTGTTTTTATTTCCTACCTCAAAATTTAATAAAGAATTTGTGAAAGACTTTCCCAAAAGCTATACTTTTCTTGCCTGCATCGGTTGGGTTCCGTATTTTGCATTACCTTTAACAGTTTTTACTGAATATTTTAAAGATGGTGTTCCTGAAGAATATTACGACAAACTTGTTCTTTATTCTCAGGTTTATGAATATGCAGTTCCCGGTTCATTTTTGTTGGCTGTATTTTTGGTATGGCGTAAGTCGGTTGCCGAAGAAAATGAAAAAGAAACAAAATCTCGTTATAAAAACAGATACTGATTTGTTACAGAATAAAAAAAGAGGGTGTTTTTGCAAACACTCTCTTTTTTTAAGACTTTTCCTTACGCAAAGAGGCATATTACAGACGAGACGATACAAAATATCCATATCCCGAGTGCTACGCTTCTTAATATGGATTTTTCCATCAATATACAGCTAAACAATCCTATGATTGCAGTACAAAGCCTGATAACATCGCTGTCAATAGACTGATTTGCGATGATTAACGCGATGGCAGTAAGGGCTAAAATGATCGAGATAATCGTTTTTTTCATTTTATTAAGAATTAAAAGTAACACTTATTTTCTAACAAAAAAGATGAATCAACAATCAATCATTTAAAAGTCTGAATAGAATTGTTGCCATAATAATTTGTTATTGATTTTAGTGTAAATCTATTTCGCGATTAAGTCAACAAAAAAGCCTCTTAAAAAAGAGGCTTGACGTAAAATTATTCGTCTTCTTCAGGTTCTTCTTGTTGTTTTATCTGAACCTTTACACGCTTAACCCGCATTTTATTGGAAGATATTACTTCATATAAGCAATATTCATCTTCAACCTTATCACCTACTTTAGGAGCTCTTCCAAGCAGTGTAAATACATATCCTCCGATAGTGGTTTCATCGCGTTCGCAATAAGGCAGCTTCATACATTCATAAGCATCTTCAACCAAAACTTTGCCGTCAAATTCGCAAATGCAGTCACTGACTTTTTTAATTTCTTGATCCTCGGCTATATCATGTTCATCCATAATATCACCAACAAGTTCTTCTAAAATATCTTCCATAGAAAGCATACCGGCTGTTCCGCCATATTCATCTACTACGATGGCAACGTGAGTATGTTTTCTTTTCATCAAATGTAACACTTCAGATACTGATTGGTTTTCAGGAACAAATAAAATCTGACGAGCAATTTTATTCAAACGTCCTTTTTCGAGTTTTTCTTCCGAATGTTCTAATAAATCACGAATATGAATCATACCGACAACATTATCTTTATCTTTATTGCATAACGGATAACGAGTGTGTTTTGACCGTTTAACCAGATTCATAACTTGCTCAAAACCGTCATTTAAGAACAAACAATTCATATCTTGTCTTGGTATCATAACTTCGTGAGCGCATATTTCAGAAAAATCAATAGCATTTTGAATAATATCACGCTCTGTATCATCAATAACGCCGCCTCTTTGCGAAGCATTTACAATCAGTTTGATTTCTTCTTCCGAATGTGCCATATCTTCTTCTGAAGCCGGTTGAACACCCATCATTTTAAGCGCTTTTAATGTTACCATATCCAAAACCCAAATAAACGGATAGAAGATACGCTTAAATGTGTATAACGGGTATGCAATAAGCAATACGTATGTTTCGGTTTTTTGAATAGCCAAAGACTTTGGTATCAATTCGCCTAAAACAACGTGTAAAATCGTAATAAACGTAAAAGCAATACCAAAACTGACCGAGTGCAACAAAATCGGATTATCTTCAAAATAACCGCCCAAAGAATTTTCCAAGAGTTTTGATACGGCAGGTTCACCAATCCAACCCAAACCCAACGAAGCAAGAGTAATACCAAGTTGAATTGCACTCAAATATGAATCAAGATGGTCCGTGATTTTTAATGCAATTTTTGCACGTTTATTGCCGTTGTGAGCCAATTCTTCAAGTTTTGTTTTTCTGATTTTAACAATAGAAAATTCGGAAACTACGAAAAAGGCATTTAATAAAACTAAAATTAAAACTAAAATTAAATTAAAAGTATAAATATAAGCAGAACTCATGTCGTAAAATTAACCTTTGTTATTAAAACTTTGAGCATCATATAATTATCTTTTGTCTTTGTCAACAGCGATTATGTTTATTTTTGTTATGCGTAAAGTTGACAATTAAAGATAGGTATGATATAAAATAAGTAATAAAAAATAATTATCATGAAAAGAATTGTGTTTATTTTCGCTTGTTTGATGCTAGGCATTATGACAAGCAGTTGTTCTACAGGCTATGTTGAAATCCCTGAGACCAACACTGAACCAGCATTCGGTTATGAATATGTAACGGATGATGCTTATCGCAGTTGGATTGTATCTAACCAAGGCGAAGTATCTGTTATGGTACCTTATGTGGCTTTATATGACGAAGACTATCTCAAGGTAAGCAAAGAATCATGCATATCTGATATCTTTGTAACAAAACATAAAAAAGGGTTTGTTACAAAGGGAGATATGATTGTTGAAGAGATAGAGTATAGAGTTGACGTGGATGCCTCAGATTATAAGTTGTCATACCGTTTAGCTTCTTACGAGTACCATTGTTCTGCCGGAAGTTTTTTTGTAATACCACCGGAATTTAAGCTGATTAATTGTTCGGTAAAAGAGTTACCTGGTGAGAAAGTCGGCGAAGATGAGTGTTATTGCACGGAAGTCTTTGTGTCGTTTGAAGTCAAGCAAGAAGAGAAAGTCTCCGTAATATCTCACAGGCTCACTATTAAAGAGATAAAAAAGGAGATTCTCATAAATCCGATTGTTAAGGGCTATGTGACAGTTGACATTGAAGAGTGGATATCCGGAGGCGATGTAATTGTTGAC
>JBGVOY010000029.1:0-2596 GCA_045126755.1 Alphaproteobacteria bacterium
TCATCTTAATATCTTACCGCTTTTGAAACAAGATTTCATTGATAACGGGAAGTTAAAAGTTGTTTTTGTAAACTTTCCGTTAGAAAAAAAATCAATGAAAGGTGCTATGTTATCAGAATGTTTAAGTGCTGAAAAAAGAGAAGATTTTTTAAACAAAGCATTTTTAAAACAACGTGAATGGATGCTATCGTTTAATCCGGAAGAAGTGCTTTTCAAATATGCCGTTGATGATACATTTTCAGCCGATGATGCAAAAAAATGCGTAACCGACGATAAGCTTGCAGAACAAATTATTGCCGACAGACAAGAAGCCATCGATAAGCTGAAAATGCAAGGAACTCCGGCATTTTTATTCAGTGCAAACGGAATAAACGAAATTATCTACGGTGTTCCTGAATATGAGCAATTAAAGGACTATATAGAAAACAGATTACAATAATTTTAATGGTGAATCGATGAAAAAACCCGATGATATAGAAGCTCTTGATAAAAAAATTAAAGATTTTAAGAAAAAAGAAATTAAAGAAAAAAAAGAAGCCGAAAAAGAACCGGAGTATTCTTCTGCCGCAGCCGGATTTCAAATCAGCACGGAGCTTTTGGCCGGTGTTGCCATAGGTGCAGCGATAGGATATGTATTGGATAAAACATTTAATACGGCACCTTGGTTGCTTGCAATATTCACAATTTTTGGCGGAGCAGCCGGTGTGTTAAACATTTATAAAACATTTAAAGTAGATGATAAGTCTTAAGGAGTATTATTTATGGCAAGCCCTTTAGAACAATTTACAGTCAAACCGATTATACCGATTAAGATCGGAGAATTTGACATATCATTTACAAACTCTTCTTTGTTTATGGTTTTAACCATATTCAGTATTGTTGTTTTGTTTACATTATGTTTAAGAAAAAGAACCGTTATTCCGACAATATCGCAATCTATGGCTGAAAGTGCATACGAATTTATCCACAACCTTATGCGCAATAATGTGGGAAAAGAAGGTCTGAAATATTTTTCATTTATATTCAGTTTATTCTTGTTTATTGCTTTCGGAAATTTATTGGGACTATTTCCGTATAGTTTTACTTTTACTTCTCATTTAGCGGCCGTAGGCTGTTTATCGTTGCTTGCTCTGACCTTTAATATTATTGTAGGTATAAAGGTTAAAAAATGGGGATATTTAAGAACATTTTTGCCTAAAGGAATACCTTTTGCTTTAGCGCCTTTGGTAGTCCCCATTGAAGCAATATCGCTGTTATCAAAACCTTTTAGTCTTACTGTTCGTTTGGTTGCAAATATGACGGTAGGACACATTATGCTAAAAATTTTAGCAGGGTTTATTGTTGCACTCGGACTGGCCGGAGTTGTTCCGCTGTTGTTCGATGCCTGTATTATTATTTTTGAAATGTTTATTGCAGTTTTACAAGCATACATATATACTGTGCTAAGCTGCATTTATTTAAGTGATGCGATTCATCATCACTAGTAAGTTAAATTTTATTAAGAAAGGAAATATTATGGAACCGATAGCTTATATCTCTGCTGCAATTTGTGCCGTATCAATGGTTGTTGCCGCTTGGGGTGTTACAAAATTATGGACAACGATGATTGAAACAGTTGGACGCAATCCTCAAGTTAAAAAAGAAGTAGATATTTACGGTTGGGCAGGCTTTGCCGCTATTGAGGCTATTGCTTTGTATGCTTTGGTTGTCGCTTTGGTGATTTTGACTGGCAAATAAAATATGCCTCAGCTTGAAATATCAACATATTTATCACAATTTTTTTGGCTTATCGTGTCGTTTTTAAGCCTATGGTTTTTTATGGCATGGTTTATTATACCGAAAATTGAAGAAGTTATGGAACAGCGCCGACGCAAAATTGATGATTTTGTTCAAAAAGCAGAAAAAATCAATAAACAGGCGCTTGTATCCTTAAATAAATATGAAAAAGCTTTGGCAAAAGCCAAGTCAGAAGCTCAAACAGCTATTGAGCAAAATAAAAAACAGCTTGAAGAAACCGTTATTAACAGGCATACCGAAATTGAAGAATTGCTGAATAAAAAAATTGCCGATACGGAATTTATGCTTGCAAAAGAAAGGCAGGAAACAATATCTGCCATTGATGAAATTTCTTTTAAAATAGCAGAACAAATTTTGATAAAACTCGACATTAAAAGCGTTGATGAAAATGCCTTAAGAAAAACGCTCGGGGACATTAAGTAATGGATAATGAAGTTAACATACACACACCAAGCACCGAATTTATAGACGATGCGCAAAATGTTGTTATCGGAGTTGTCGATAATGTTTCCGAGATGATTTCGGAAACCGCTAAAATAAGCGAATTTGAATCTAATGCTCACCACTATGACGTGTTTTATCATAATCCGGAATTTTGGGTTGGTATGGCATTTGTATTAGTGGTTGTTGTGTTAGCAAAACCTATCAGTAAAATTGTTAAAAACGCACTTACGAAAAGAAAAGAGAATATTATAGCCAAAATTAACGAAGCAGAAAAGCTTCGAGATGATGCTCAAGAACTTTTGGCTCAATATGAACGCAAGTTTTTACACGCAAAAGACGAAGCAAAAGAAATTTT
>JBGVOY010000030.1:0-8531 GCA_045126755.1 Alphaproteobacteria bacterium
CCTGCAACCGTAATTGCGTAGTCAACTCCTTCAATTTTTAGTGCTTTCTCGGTTAAATCGTGTAAAACTTGTTCGGTTTGGTTAATGCTTGCCGTATCTTTTAATTGAACATTTGCAAATATAATACCTTGGTCTTCTTGCGGCATAAACGATGTAGGAGTGTATTTTAACGATAACCATACTAGAAAGATAGCGCCTACTACAGCCAAAGCCGTAAAGATAAGTTTTTGAGAAAAAAATGTAACAAAAGATAAATATTTATTTTTAAACCACTCAAGAGTTTTATCAAAATATTTAAAAAACCCTTTTGGTTCTTCACCTGTTTCCGGTTTTAATAAAATTGCACAAAGAGCCGGACTTAAGGTAAGCGCATTGATAGCCGAAAATACAACCGATGTTGCAATAGCAACGGCAAATTGTTGATAAATTTTTCCGGTAATACCGGCCATCAAACCTACCGGAATAAAAATAGAAAGTAATACAAAAGTTGTGGCAACTATGGCTCCGCTGATTTGTTGCATAGCCTTAACCGATGCTTTATAAGCATTTAGTTTTTCATAAAGCATTAAATATTGCACACGTTCTACCACAATAATTGCATCGTCAACAACCAATCCAATAGCTAAAATCATGGCAAATAAGGTTAAAATGTTAATATCAAACCCCAGCATATAAACTATGATAAAGGTTGCAATTAAAGATACTGGAATGGTAAATAACGGAATTAGCGTAGTTCGCACTTTTTGCAAAAAAACATACGTAACCAGAACAACCAAACCGAATGTTATGACAAGAGTTTCAATAATGCTGTCAATAGAAGCACTGACAAAAGCGGTTGAATCATAAGAAACGCTTAAATCCATATCATCAGGAAAATGTTGCGATAAGTTTTTAATTTCTTTTTTTATATTTTTCATAATTTCCAAAGAATTTGAGTTTGGAGTCTGATTGATTGCTATAATGACCGCAGGTTCATTTTTATAGTTCGACTTCAGGCTGTAAACGTCGGCTCCCAATTCAACTTTTGCAATATCTTTCAAATATACAACCGTTCCCTGATTGTTTGTTGCTACAATAATGTTTTCAAAATCTTTTACACTGTTTAACAAACCTTTTGCGGTTAATGATAAAACCATATTTGTATCTTTATTTGAAGGAGCAGTTCCTATGCTTCCGACGGAAGCTTGAATATTTTGCTCTTTAACGGCATTTATAACACTGTTGCTATCTAAATTAAGCGCTGCCATTTTTTGAGCATCAAGCCATATTCTCATACTGTATTGCGGACCGAAAACCTGAACATCTCCAACCCCTTTAATACGAGCTAAAGGATTTTGTAAATTTGTATAAGCGTAGTTACTTAAATATAAACTGTTAAACGTTTTGTTCGGAGAACGTAAAACTAAAAGCCCTAAAATGTTAGGATTTTGAGTTGTAACATCTACACCTTGCTGATTGACAATTTCAGGCAAATCGGAAGTAACCTGTTGTAAACGGTTTTGCACCTTAACTTGTGAAATATCAGGGTTTGTCCCTACATTAAATGTAATAGTCAAATTATAGTTACCGCTATCATCTGATGTTGAAGACATATAAAGCATATTTTCAACACCGTTAATTTTATTTTCAATCGGAACGGCGACCGTATCAACCAAAACTTCGGCATTTGCCCCCGGATAAGTTGTTCTGACCACAATTTGCGGTGGCGTAATTTGCGGATATTGTGAAACCGGCAAAACGACAATGGCCATTAAGCCTAAAAGCACCATTACGATTGATAAGACAATGGCAAAACGCGGTCTGTCTATAAAAAATTTTGAAAACATTATATTGATTCCTTATTTTCGGAAGTGGCATTTTTACCTTCATCTTGCGGATTTACCGTTTGTATAATCAGTTTGTCGTTAGGTAAAAAAGTGTTTTGAACAATAAAAAAAGTATCGTTATCTGCTAAAATATTAAGATTTTCTCTGATAATTTTACCATCTCGTATAATGTAAACATACACGCTTTTTGTATCTAATAAGACATATTCTTTAGAAATTTTAAGCGCATTATTAAAAACTTCTTTAACCAACACCGTAACATAGGCATTGGGCAACAATGTATTGCCGATATTTTTAAAATCTGCATATATATCAATACTGTTTGAAGATTTATCAATCGTGTTATCGGTATACTTAAATGCTCCTTTGTTGGAAAAAGTTTTCCCATCGCTTAATTTAAGCATAATTTCTTTATTTTTGAACATATTGTTTTGGGTGTTTTTTTGTAAATATTCTTTATCGGTAAAAGAAAATCTGACCCGTATGGGGCTTAATTGAACAATAGAAAAAAGTGCTCCTGATGATGGAGAAATATAGTTTCCTTTAGTTAACGCAACATCTCCGACAATACCGTCTATCGGTGATGTTAAAACCGTATAATTAAAATTTACTTTTGCAGCTTCAAAATTTGCAACCGCCTCTTGATAAGAAGCCTCGGCACTTAAAAATTGGGCGTTGGCATTGTCAAGCTCTGTTTGTGAAACGGAAGATTTTGCCTTTTTAATACGCTCAAAATATGTTTTTGCATTTTCAAGTGAGGCATTGGTTTTTAATATTTGAGCATAAGCGGCATCAAGTGCGGCTTTATATTGTTCTTGTTTCAAAACGAGCAGTATATCTCCTTTTTTTACATATTGTCCGCCTTTTACAAAAATTTTATCGATATATCCGCTGATATACGGCTGAACATAGGCTTCGTGAATAGGCGTAACATACCCTATGTATTCATTCTCAAATGCAATATTTTCAGGTTTTAATTGTTTAGTGTTTAATACTAAAGAATTTGTCGGGGTAATGTTGCTGATTGGTTTTTCTCTTAACGATTTATCATGAAAATAAAAAGTAAAATATCCAAGCAAAAAAGCTCCGATAATCAGTAATAAAATTAGTGTAGAATAAACCTTTTTAGTGTATGCATTTTCCATATTATCTAAACCTTTTATATAAAATTTTGAGCCAAGGTATATATAATAAGCAAAGACAAATATTCAATATAACTATATTAACAGGCACTAAAAAAACATCGTCTTCTCATAACGAAAAAACGATGTTTTTTTAATACATATATTTTTATGGTTTAAGTTCTTCTGCCATTTTTTCGTCTTTTACCTTCTCTATAAATTTGCGCATAGATGGTAAAATCGGTTTAGGCAGATGTATTGCGCTTTTATCCATTTGAGATTGATGTTTTTTAACTATCGGATTTGTGGGATTGCTTTCAAACATCTTAAGGCGAAGTTCTGCTATTCTGGTATCAAGACCATGTTCTTTCATTGCTTCTATTGCTTTTTTTAATTCTTTAGGTGTTACCAAAAACACATGACTATCCCAATATTGTTTATTTTTTTGCTCTGCGTCTTTTTGTTCTTTGGTTGCTTCAGGGCCTAATTCTTTTGGAAAAGGCATTCCGGGGTCGCCAAACATAAGTGTATAAATACCTGCTTTTCCGGTTGGTCCATACGGACCGTACACTGCATGAATAATTGATGTTTTAGGCATATCTTTTTCATCAATCAATGCAACATTGATTTTTGCTTCACCACGGGTTCCGGGCTCTCTTACGATTGTAAAAGCACTGTTTTCTTGTAATGTATCTAACGGAACAACGGCATCTGTACCCATTTTTCTTTTGCAATCTATGGCAAAAATTTTACGACCGGGATTCCCTTCTTCTTCTATAAGTTTTGCATATTCAGCATCAAATAATGCAGATATGTATTCGATATCTTCTGACACTCCTGATAAAATTTTTGAACCAATTGTCAAAGAATGTGGATTTGTATGTCTTTTAAGATGTTCTTCGTTCTCATGATATGGTACCAATACTTTTTTATCAGGTAAATTTTCCATTCAGGTGCTCCTTTTGATAAAAATTATCAACTAATAAAAAATTAAAAGAGGAAAATCTAAAAGTCAATATTTTTTATTTTCAAATAAAAAAAGAGAGCTTGTATTTTAAGCTCTCTTTTTTCTTAAGTTACTTGGATACTTTGATAATCCTTGACGGACTGTTAGGGTGTCTCACAATTTTAAGAGTATCTCCCTTTCTGATATCCAAATCGTAGGCTTGCGTCTTGGTGCTAAGGTTATAGAACCTTGCGCTTTCCTCTGATTGGTTTACGAAAATAACATTATTTGGTAAATCAACGTTGTCTACAACCACAATCTCTTCTTTAGGGTTTTCTGCCAGATAATTCTTTGCGTCAATATTGCTTTGTGCCATACTAAGTACAATGAGCAGCAATAAAGCAAGAAAGAAGTTTTCGGCAATCCCCCAATCTTTTCCGTTGCAATATTTTGACAATGCAACCGCAAGGATAAATGGGATAATAGACCACAGAAGCGAAATCGGGAACATCCATAGAATAAGTGCTACGAATGTCGAGAAAATTAAATAATCGCAACTGCTGATTAAGTTTGCTGAATCATCCGGACTCGAGCCCCAAAATGCATCAAATGTAATAAACAACACTGCACCTGATGTAAATATGACGAAAAGGTCCTGAATAATTGTAGTAACCGGCACGAAAGCTAGCAATACAAGGTTAATAACAGCAAAGGCAACCACGATGGAAGCGTAACCAATGTCACTCTTATCTATCTGAGATAAGTTGTGTTTGAGTTTTTTAATAATATTTCTCATAACATAACAGTATTTATTTAATTGGAAAATAACACATGTTTATGTAAATGTAAAGTAAAATTTGTCTATTTGGGCAAAATTATCATAATTTCAATCAGACAAAAAAAGGAGAGCTTGTGTAAGCTCTCCTTTCTTAGTTCTACTTTGTTACCTTGATTACTTTTGTCGGATAGTTTGGGTGACGTAAAATTTTAATAGTATCACCCTTTTGAATGTCTAGTTCATAGGCTTCTTTCAGCGCATCTTTACTCTCAAACGAGAAAGCTTCATCAAAATGCTTGATGAAAAACACATTGCTTCCGAGGTCAATTTCGCTAACTACCACAACATTAGGTGTCGGGTCAGATTTTAGCAAATTCTTGGCGTCGATATTGTCCTGTGCTATACCAAGCGTAAATGAGAAGAATGCTGCTATAAGAATGGTTCCTATCAAAGACGTTTTTTCCTCATCTATGTAAGCCATCAGTGCTGTTGCTAATGTAAGCGGAAGGGCAGACCATACCAATGATACTTGGCATAACCACAAAATTACCGCAATAAATACACCCCATACTAAAATTGATAACAGCGAGAATAAATCAAACAGGTAGTCTTCTTCTGAGAAAAAGATTACTCCAAATGTTATTAAGATAGCTAGGGCTACAAGAGCAACTATACATATCTGAAAGATAGTAATTGTTGGAACAAAGAACAATCCAACCACCGAGGCAATTGTTGCAAACAATACCACAGCTGAATAAATACGTTCGCCGATTTCAAAATTGTCGACGAAACTTTCAATGAATCGTTTCATACAGAATACTTTATTTATAATATTATTTGTCTATATAGTAACAGATTATACAAAAATGTCAACAAAATATTCATAAATTTTTTTGCTCAGATTATTGCACCATATTTACGGCTTTGGTTATTTTTTTTATAGAATTAAGTTCAATTTGCCTGACTCTTTCTTTTGAAATATTGTAGGTTTTGCTTAAATCGTCCAATGTGGCGGTTTTTTCGATTAACCTGCGCTTAAAAAGAATATCTTTTTCTCTTGGGTTTAACACAACTAAAGCATTGTTAAACAGTTTTCTTCTGTAACGCATGGTTTCGGAATGAGCAAAACATTCTTCCTGATTGGGCTTATTGTCAGATATAAAATCCATCCATTCCGTTGTTCCGTCAGCAGATGAATCTAAAATCGCATTTAGCGAACCATCGTGAGATTTTAATCGAGTGTTCATATCGGTTACTTCTTGCACCGATACATCCAAACTTTTTGCAATTTGCGATAAAACCTGTTCAGACATTTCTCTGTCATCAATTAAGTTAAGTTTATTTTTAATTTTTCTTAAATTAAAAAATAGTTTTTTCTGCGCAGCCGTAGTTCCCAATTTTACCAGCGACCACGAATTTAATATGTATTTTTGCACAGAAGCTTTTATCCACCACAGAGCATAGGTTGAAAATCGGAAACCTTTTTCCGGCTCAAATTTTTCAATGGCATATAAAAGTCCTAAATTTCCTTCAGAAATCATTTCACTTAAATCAAGCCCGTATCCTCTGTATTTAGATACAACTTTTACAACTAATCTTAAATGCGAAGAAATTAGTTTAAATGCTATGTTTTTATCTTTTGTTTTTTGATAGTTCACCGCCAGTTCGTATTCTTCTTCAGGTTCTAAAATCGGATATTTTCTTATATCTTGTAAATATTTAGAAAGATTGTTTTCTGGCGAAAAGTCAAGTCCGGTTAGCTTAGGCGAATTGTCCATAGTCTATCTCCTTTTACATTGACCTTGCAAATAATATAAAAAAGATGATAAACATCAATATAGCAATAAGTTTTAATTTTTAGTTTATACAACTATAAATTGTTTAAAAGATTTTGAAAATCATCGGGTAATTCGGAAGAAAACTCAAGATATTCTTTTGTTATGGGATGAACAAAGCCTAAAGTGGCGGCGTGGAGAGCGTGTCTTGGAAACGTATTTATGAGGTTTTTTGCCGATTCGGGTATTTTTAAGGCAGATTTATGGCTTTTAATATAAACCTTATCACCGATAAGTGCGCAGCCTTTGCTTGATAAGTGAACTCTTATTTGGTGTGTTCTACCGGTTTCCAGATTACATTTTACAAGAGAAGCGTATGTTCCGAAAGTTTTTATTGTTTTGTAATGTGTAACTGCGTGTTTTCCGCCATTTTCAACCAGAGCCATTTTTTTTCGATCAAAATTTGAGCGGGCAATATTGCCGACAATAGTGCCATGCAGCGGATTTAATAAAGAATATGTAACGGCAAAATATGTTCTTTCGATGCTGTGATTAAAGAATTGCTCTGATAATCCGACGTGTGCGGCGTCATTTTTTGCCACAACCAGCAATCCGCTTGTTTCTTTATCAATTCTATGAACAATTCCCGGACGTTTAACTCCGCCTATACCCGATAAATTATCTCGGCAGTGATATAAAAGGGCGTTAACAAGAGTGTTATCATAAGCTCCGGGAGCAGGATGAACAGTCATTCCGGCCGGCTTATTTACCACAATTAAATCTTTATCTTCATACACTACATCAATAGGTATATTTTGCGGTTTGGGATCTGCTTCGGCTAAGGGCGGAATTTCAATCTGAAATGAGTCACCTTGCTTAACTTTGTATGAACAGTCAACAATTTCGTTTTCTTCCAAAGTAACACAACCGGTTTTAATAAGTCGTTGAATTTGATTTCTTGACAGGTTTAACTCGGGTAAAATTGATAAAAATTTATCAAGACGAGTATTTTTATGCTCGTTTTGTGCTGAATTTGTAAAAAAAATGTTGCTTTCTTGGTTAATCATAGCTTAAAATTAAACATATTTTAGATATTTTAAGGTATTAATATTGCAAAAACGTAAAAAAAGCAAGGAAAGATTTGATGGATAAACTCAAGATTGTTAAGATGCTGGTGTTTTTACTGACATTTTTGGTGTTTTTCACATTATGTCTTTTGGTTAATAAAGCGTTTATCAGCAAAAATGCCAAGCCGTTTGAAATGATGCTTGAAACAAAAGGGGCAAAAATTGACGGTTTTGATATAAATGGCGATTACGGATATATATTGGCCGGAAATACGATATATGTCGTAGATGTAAAAAAAGGTGTTTATAAAGGTTCGATTTTTACAAAAGGAGAGCAATAATTATGGCAAAGAAAAAAAAGGATATGATAGATATAAACCAAGCTCTTATAGACAGTTTGGATATCAGTAATCAGACACTTGAGGAAGAGGAAGAAAAAAACGACGACGAATTTGAAAAACTTCTTAACAGTTTTTTGAGCGCCGATGATGAAACTTATCAAGACAACAATACGGCTAAATCTGAAAACAATACAGATGCACAAGAGCAATTTATTGAACCTGATGTTCAAAACAATATAAGAGCAGGTATTGCAAATTTGAATTTAGGTAATGATGAGTTGGAGTTGGCACAGGCATACGCAAACTTTATTGATGCGATTTCAGCAATCGCCATGACGCACGAAATAATACTTCCTGAATTTGATTTTAAAGCAGAAATGATGTGCCCTAACTATAAGCCCAGTGTCGGCAAAAAAATTGTAAATGATGCCTCTTTGTGTTGGGATGTTATGTTACAAGCTTTTCCGGAAAGGCTTTCTACCTTAAATCCGCTATCCAGCGATGAAGAATTTTTAAATTTTGCCGAAGGTTTATCTGACCAAAATTTACAACTGGCTATTATTTCTTATGTTGAAATTTTGATTGATATCGAAAACTGTGAAATTACATACGAAGAAAAACGCCTGAAAGCACAAAGAAAACGTATTGAACGTGAACTGTATGAAGAGTATCAACGT
>JBGVOY010000031.1:0-5545 GCA_045126755.1 Alphaproteobacteria bacterium
CTTTGCCAATTCATCAAATGTGGTTTTGGAATATCCTTTTTCATAGAATGTATCAAGAGCTGATTGCAGTATTGCTTTTCTTGTTTCTTCAGCTTCTTCTTTAGTCTTTCTCAATTTAGTCACCCTTTTATAATAAACATACATTCGGGTATGTATAATAGTTTTTCTTATATGTCAAGAACTTTTTTACAGCTTTGAAAAAAGACCGATGCTTTCGGTCTTTTAATTATTTGAAATCAATATCAGACAAAACCGCCTCAAACCTATCTGTTTGCGGAGAACAAATATATGCGCCCGCTTTTAACTCAATACCGGTTGTATTCATATAAAACTGGCGCAAACGGATATATTTATTACCATCTAACGAGTAATAAACCATAAAATCATCTTTTTGACGCACCAATTTATACCATACTTCAACAGGAGCATTTGCAAGTAAAACTCCCGCCCAATCAGAATGACCGTTTATTGTAACACAACTTCCTATTTCCGCTTCGTCAGGCTTTTGATACATCAAAGAAGCCTTAAACCAATTTTTATCGTCAAGTCGGACCATAATTCCGCATTGATTGAAATTAGCGCTTTCGTTTGCTTTCCAATGAACATATATACCAAAGTCATTTGTTTTTCTTAAAAAAAACAAATGACCGTTATCTTTTGCGAAATGATGGTGTTTACTCTGCCAAAAATCTGTTTCTTTTTTTGCCACGATTTTTATTTCTTTATCAGTAAAAATAACGTTTTCCGGCTCATTATACCATTCAAAATCTTTTAAGTTCTCAAGTATCATTAAAAATTCCTATTAATTGAATCATATGTTTCGGTCAAAGTTTTTTCTAAAGTTTTACTTGGAATCTTTGGCGCCATAATTTTTAAGGTAATAATTTCATCTCCTTTACTTTTACCATCATCTATCCCTTTGCCTTTAATTCTTAATTTTTCACCGCTGGAAGAATATGGAGGAATAGTAACATTTATGTTACCATGAATTGTCGGAACCAAAATTTTAGCTCCTAATATTGCTTCTTTAATGCTTATGGGTAATTCCAGTAAAATATTTAGGCCCTCTGATTTAAAATACTGATGAGGCTTGACTTTTATTGTAATAAGAGCATCTCCTTTAGCTCCTCCATTAAAACTTGATTGTCCCAAATTTTTTAATCTTAATGTCTGCCCATTTTGAGTGCCTGCCGGAATTTTAACATTTATATTTTTTCCATTTAGCATAACTTGTTTACTGGCACCTCTTGCAACATCTAAAAAGTTTACATCTATAGTGTAAGAAACATCTTGTCCTTTTTGCGCTCCACCAAAACCAAAACCGCCACCATGTTTTGAATAACTGCCAAAACCACCCATTATATCTTCGCCGAAAATTGATGAAAAATCAAAACCGCCGTTTTCGAACGGATTAGTTTTTGTATACGAATTTGAGCCGAAACCTTGTCCGAACGGATTTGAGCCGCCGAAGCCGGCGCCGAAACCTGTCGGTTTTCCGTCAGAATCTATCTCTTTATTATCATATTTTTTGCGTTTTTCTTTATCTCCAAGTATATCATACGCGCATGATATTTCCTTAAATTTTTCGGCAGCGTTTTTATCATCTTTGTTTAGGTCAGGATGATATTTTCGTGCTAACTTTCTGTAAGCCGACTTAATATCCGTTTCAGTTGCCGATTTTGAAACGCCTAAAATATCATATAAATTTTTATTCATTTTTAATGCCTTTAAAAACTTTTTTATTCCTAAAGGTTTATATAGTTTTTTTATTTATCTATTGCAAGATTTACACAATCAAATGTTGCTCTGCGCAAATTATTTCTGTATAATACAATTTCGCGCAAATATGCCTGCGTATCTTTAACATTTTCTTCACAATATTTAATTGCAAGCGGTGCCAATTCATCAATACGAACGTCTTTATATTCGTATGTAACGTGTTTTTCGCCTTTTTCTTTAACTGCAATATTTTGGCGATATCTGTCGGCATCATCTGCATAAACTTCATCATTTATTACTTTGTTTTCTTGCTGATGATAAACAAATCCGGTATTGCAAGCAACTGCAAATAAGCAAAAAACAGGTATTAAAAATATTTTTTTCATAACTTACCTCTTATAAATGAAACAACATATTTCAATGATTATATCAACCGAACCTTAAACAATGATTAACTCAATTCATCATAAATCATCTTTCCTGCTTGGCGTAAAATATTGTATATGTTTTTATTTTTTGTATCTTTTGACTTTGTGTTTTGCAACTGTTCCATCATTTTTTTGATTTTATCATTAAATTTTTTATCCTGACGTAATTGCTCCATTTCTTTGAGGTTATTCTCATCATTTATTTTATAATCGGCGACAGCCTTTAATGTGGCAAAATACGCAGCTTCTTTTTGCGATGAAGTTTGCGCATTGGCGTATGCGGAAAATCCTATAATTACAATTACACTTAAACACATAGCTCTTGTTATCATTTAATTTTCTCCTTGACGTTATAAAATCTTTTTTCATATAATAAGCTAATTTTTAATTTTAAGAAAGAACTATTTAAATGAAAAAAATTTTATGGGTTTTATTAGACAGTCGCATGGGCAGTGTTGGACAAGCTCGTGGTGTTGTTAGCTTTTTAGATAAAGAAAAATACGAGATTGTGGAAAAAAATCTTGAATATACAAAACTCTCCGGACTTCCTAATTTTTTAAGAGGTAAAACTTTGGTAGGATTAACTCCGGACAGTAAAAAACAAATCATCGGTCCTTTTCCGGATATGGTTTTATCTATCAGCAGAAGAACTGTTCCGGTTGCTCGTTACATTAAAAAACAAAATAAAAACACAAAACTTATTCAACTTATGCACCCCGGAAAAACCGGATTAAAAGAATTTGACTTAGCCCTTGTGCCTGAACATGATAAAAACAAAAAATCTTATCCTAATATTCATTACATTGTAGGAGCTCCTCATCGTATCACCGATAAAGTTTTAGCAGAGGCTAAAGAAAAATGGATGCCCGAATTTGAAAATTTGCCTAAACCTTTAACGGCAGTAATTGTCGGAGGCGCTATTAAAAAGAAAGAATTTTCATTAGAAAATGCCGTTGACTTAGGCAATAAAATCAAAGCACTAAAAGAAAAAACAGGCGGCTCGATTTTAATTACGACATCCAGAAGAACCGGCGAAAAAGCACAAAATGCCATTATGGAAGCACTAAAAGATGTTCCTGCTCATACATTTTTATGGGGTGAGAAAAAAGAAAATCCGTATATGGGATATTTAGCTTGCGCCGATAATATTGTTGTTACCGGAGATTCTGTTTCTATGTGTTGCGAATCGTGTGGAACAAACAAACCTGTATTTGTATTTACCGGAAAGAAATGGCTTACCAGAAAACACATAAGGTTTGTTGCTTCGCTCTACAAAAACGGCTATGCCGTAGCTTTAAAAGAAAATAACTTGGATTTTATACCTAAAAAAGCTTTAAATGCGGCAACAGACGCAGCCGAACAAATTGAAAAACTTTAACTAAATACTAAAAAAGGCTCTGCAAAGAGCCTTTTTTATAAAATTAAAATCGACATATAAAATAAAACACCGACGAATCGGTGTTTAATTCTGTAACAAATGCGGACTAGTTTGAGCCTGATTTAATACCGAAAGCACCAAACTTGCTGTTAAACTTAGAAACTTGACCGCCTGTATCAACCATACGATGAACACCTGTCCAAGCCGGATGAGATTTAGGGTCAATTTCCAAATTCATTTTAGCACCGGCTTTGCCCCATGTGCTGTTAACTTTACATTCTGTGCCGTCAGTCATCACGTATGTGATTTCGTGATAGTCAGGATGAATACCTTTTTTCATTTTTCTTCTCCAAATTTTAAACTCTACAAATAAAATTTATGCTCTTATAACCTAATCAAATAAATTTATCAAGAGTTTTTTTACCTTTTATTTAAAAATTTCAAAAACTTTTTGATTTAAGTTAAAGTTTGATGCAACTAAATCTCCGGTTTTGAAAATTTGTGCAATATCTTCAACCCTGATATCTTTTTGATTTACCTCACGAACAGAGCCTCCTGCCTCTTTAACAAGCAAAATGCCGGCTGCTATAGATGAAATATGTCCACCAAAACAAACAGCGGCATCTAATTTTCCACCTGCTAAATATGCCAAATCTTGAGATACTGAGCCACTTACACGCAAATCTGAATTTTTAGCAATAATAGCACACAATAAATTTGTGTTAGCCAGATTATTTTCAACTATATTGCTTGAAATAATTGCTCCGGTCAGTTCTTTTGTCGCCGAAACACGTAAACGTTCATGATTGCGATAACCTTCCTTATAAGCACCCTTGCCTTTTTCTGCAAAAAATGTTTCATCACGCGACGGATTATAAACAACAGAGCATATAATTGTATTATTCTCCACAAGCGCAGCACAAACAGTAAAGTTTGGATTACCGTGAGCAAAGTTTGTAATACCGTCAATCGGAGATATTGCAAAATATGAACTGCCGACAACTTTATCCGAAGGTGTGTAAACAGGCATATCGGGGCGAATTTTAGCCAGTTCTGTTTTTAAGTTTTTCTCAAGGCGAGAATACGAATTAAAAACAAAGTTTTTGTTACCTTTAATCGAGTTTTGTAACTGTTCTAACTCGTTAAAATCTCTATCTAAAGATGATGCCGATTTTTTAACGGCATTAACAAAAGACGTTAAAATAGGCGATATATAAGACATTATTTTGCTCTTTCTACATAAGTTGCTTCTGCTGTTCCTACTACAATTTTATCACCGGTATTGATAAACGGAGGAACCATTACTCTTACACCGTTATCTAAAATAGCCGGTTTATAAGAAGAAGCAGCCGTTTGACCTTTAACAACAGGTTCTGTTTCAACTACTGTGCAAACAACTTGTAAAGGAAGTTGAACAGAAATAGGACGAGAGTTGATGTGTGAAATTCTTACATCCATACCATCTGTTAAAAAAGGACGAGAATCGCCTAAAATATCTGAAGGCATGGTAAATTGTTCAAATGTTTCGCTTTCCATGAAAGTAAGACCGTTAGAATCTTCAAACAAGAACTGACAATCTCTATCTTCAACCATCATTTTTTCAACTGTATCTTCTGTGCGGAAACGTTCATTGGTTTTTGTTCCTTCTTCAACAGCTTTCATTTCTACCTGCATAAAAGCTCCGCCTTTACCCGGTTTAATGTGTGATGCTTTAGTGATTGTCCAAGGTTTACCCTTATATTCAATTACCCAACCGATTCTGATTGATCCTGCGAGTTGTTTCATATTTTTATCTCCATATTTACAATTTTAAATTTGATTATTTTGTTAAAGTAAGCGCAACATACTCCAATATTTATTATTTGGCAACAAAAAAATTTATATTTTTGTATCTTCCAAAATAACAAAATCTGTTTTAAATGTGCCGTAGTCGACATCTTCAACCGGCAAAAGCGCAGACTGAAGCAAAAACATTTCATCAAACCAAGTTGTCAGCTCACGCACTTTTTCTTGTCCGTCC
>JBGVOY010000032.1:0-10879 GCA_045126755.1 Alphaproteobacteria bacterium
CTAATGTCTTTCGTCGGCAGGGTCATTTGTGTATAAGAGACAGGTTTAAATAAAGTCAGAAGTATGGCAAAAGACCAAACGACTGCAGAGCAAACCGCACTTCCTCCTTCACCGGCAAACAAAACTGTTGTGAAGTCCCCGACAAGACAACAATATACTGTAAATAAACAAGGAAGAGTATAAGATGGCAAAGGGTATATTTTCATTTCTGTTTTCAGACACCTCCTCCGGTTCAGAAACCGGAAGTAAAAATGACGGCAAAGGAAATGCTGAACTTGTGAGTATGGGCAATGTTGAAGCTTCAAATCAAATTCAGCTTTCTAAAGATAAGGGGGCCGTTAAAGGAAAAGACAACGACACACCGGAAAAAAATGTTGCAAAGGCTGAAAAGAGAAAATACAAAACACCTAAACCTACGCATACCGCCAATTTAAAAGCCAATCGCCGTAGGAAAGAGGCCAGAAAAACTGTCAGAACCAGAACTCTTGAGATAAACGATAAAACAAGAGATGCTCGCCAAGATATAACTGAAGCTAAAAAATCTACCTTAAACAAAGATACAAAGGTAAAAGCAATTAAAGAATTTTTGGAGCAGTTACCACCTGACACCAAAGATTTAATAACAGAACAAATGAAACAAAAAATAGAACCTCAACAAGAAGAAAAAAAGGTTGTCTTATCGGCACAAAAACAAGAAGAGAAAATGTCTGTAAGAGAGCGTATAGAACGAAAAAGAGGTGCTTATCGCGAGCAGCAAACTGCTCTCAGATTAGCTAAAATGGCAGCAGAAAAAGCTCGTGAAATGGTTAAGGCTGTTAGAGACAGAATCTTAAAACGCAAACCGAAAAATGCACCTGCTCTTAATCAGAATATTAACAAAAAACAAAACAACGAGAAGACTTTAGATGCAATTCAGCTAAAAAAATCGAGAGATGAAAAAACAAAATAAACAAAAAGCCCGTTAAAAATAACGGGCTTTTTGTTTGCAATATTAAAAAATTTGTTCTCTGGTCTTTTTTAATACGATTTTAGGAAAATCTTCATTAACTTTACCCAGATGCCATGCGTTTCGAGCCAAGAACACCTTTTCTCCATCATGGTCGTCAGCAATATTGGCCTGAGATGAATCCAAAAATTTTTGTAACTGCGCTTTGTCTTCACAATCAATCCAACGAGCAGTATAATATTGAGTAGGCTCAAATATAACCGGAATATTAAACTCGGTTCTTATTCTGTCTGCCATAACCTCAAATTGTAAAGCTCCGACGACGCCTACAATCCATTCGGAACCGATTACGGGTTTAAATACACTGGCTCCTCCTTCTTCAGCAATTTGTTGCAAAGCATTTCCTAAATGTTTAGATTTGAGCGGATCAAGCGCACGCACAGATTTTAATAATTCGGGTGCAAAACTCGGAATACCGGTAAAATGAAGTTTTTCGCCTTCGGTTAAAGTATCTCCGATTCGTAGTTGTCCGTGATTAGGAATACCGATTATATCTCCAGCAAAAGCATCTTCGGCAAGTTCACGTTCCTGAGCTAAAAACATAACAGGTGTCGGAACCTTAATTCCCTTACCTGTTCTTACTTGAATTAAGTTCATACCTCTCTTGAAATGTCCTGAACAAATACGCATAAATGCGATTCTGTCACGATGTTTCGGATCCATATTTGCCTGAATTTTAAACACGAAACCGGTAACTTTATTTTCATCAGATTTGACCTCTCTTTCCAACGACGGTTGCGGACGCGGAGTTGGCGCCATTTTATGTAAGCCGTCCAAAATTTCTCTAACACCGAAATTATTGATGGCACTACCGAAAAATACCGGTGTTAATGCTCCGGATAAATATTGTTCCATATCAAATTTCGGGCAAACTTCTTTAACCATTTCCACTTCTTCGCGGAGCTTATTTAACAAATGAGCCGGTAAAAGATTATCTAACTTTTCGTCATCAAGACCTTTACAAGTTTCAATAGTAGAATTTATTTGAGATTTATCACCTGTTTTATTCATTAAAATAAGTCTGTCATTTATTATATCGTAGCATCCCATAAAATCCTTACCGGAGCCGATAGGCCAGCTTGCAGGAGTTACGTCTAATGCCAATGTTTTTTCGATATCATCAAGTAAAACAAAAGTATCGAGCCCTTCTCTATCAAGTTTATTGATAAAGGTTAAAATAGGTATATTACGTAAACGGCACACTTCAAAAAGCTTTTTTGTTTGAGTTTCAATACCTTTTGCCGAATCCAAAACCATAACGGCAGAATCAACGGCTGTTAATACACGATAAGTATCTTCGGAGAAATCTTCGTGTCCCGGAGTATCCAGCAAATTAAAAGTAATATTTTCGTATTCAAAAGTCATAACGGACGATGCGACGGAAATTCCTCTTTCTTGTTCGACTTTCATCCAGTCGGAATGCGCACGCCGATTCTCTCCTCTGGCTTTAACGGCACCGGCTTGAGTAATTGCTCCTCCGAATAAGAGTAATTTTTCGGTTAATGTAGTTTTACCGGCGTCCGGGTGCGAAATAATTGCAAAAGTTTTTCGCATATTTGGTGTATTTTCAGGCATTTTCTCTCTCTTTTTGTAGTTATATGTGAGCACATACTATAATTTTTTACAAAATATGCAATAGGTTTTATTATTTTCTTGATTTAATTTTTTTTTTGATTACTATGCAAACAGCTAATTTAATAATTAACCGCGAGCGTGGTGGAATTGGCAGACACGCCAGACTTAGGATCTGGTGTCGCAAGACGTGAGGGTTCAAGTCCCTCCGCTCGCACCATATTTTTTAATATGATTGTTAGGATAAGAGAAAATCATGAAAATAACTGAAGAAAAATCAAATGGATTAACCAGAGAATACAAAGCTGTTATTTCGGCAGCAGATTTTGAAAAAAATGTAGATAATAAAATTGCTCAAATTGCTAAAAACACGAAAATTCCGGGTTTCCGTCCGGGAAAAGCACCTAAAGCAATGTTAAAACAAAAATATCGTTCATCTGTTTTAGGTGAAGTATTAGATGATATGTTAAAAGCATCGGCTGATGAAATCATAAAAGATAAAAATCTCCGTCCTGCCGTAATGCCTTCTATTAACTTACTTACATTCGGTTATGATAAAGATATTGAATTTACCGTTGTTGTTGAAGTATTACCTGAAATTAAGGTTGGTGACTTTTCAAAAATAACTTTAGATAAATTAACATCTGAAGTTCCTGCCGAAGAAGTTGAAAAAGCAATTAAATATGTTGCCCAAACCAAAAAAGAAAACGTTGCAGTTAATGACAACCGCCCAACAAAAAAAGGCGACATTGCAGTTATTGACTTTACCGGCTCTGTTGACGGAGTTGAATTTAACGGCGGTAAAGGCACAGATTATCCGTTAGAGCTTGGTTCAAACTCATTTATCCCAGGTTTTGAAGACCAGTTGGTAGGCAAAAACAAAGGCGATAAAGTTGATGTAAATGTTACATTCCCTGAAAATTATCACGCTAAAGATTTAGCCGGAAAAGCTGCCGTTTTTGCTGTTGAAATTAAAGAAATAAGAGAACCTAAAGAAATTGAAATCAATGATGAATTTGCAAAGTCTTTAGGTGAAGAAAATTTAGACGGCTTACGTGCAAGAGTTGTAGAACGCATCAAGGCTGATTATGAAAATGCTTCTAAAATGAAATTAAAACGTGCTCTTTTGGATGTTTTAGATAAAGAATATAGCTTTGAAGTTCCTTCTAAACTTGTTGATGCCGAATACGACGGAATTGTTAAGCAATATGAACAAGCAAAAAAATACAATCAACTTGATGAATACGAAAAAGCAAAAGATGAAAAAGATTTGCTTGCTGAATACAAGGAAATTGCTAATCGCCGTGTTAAACTCGGTCTCTTGCTTTCCGAAGTCGGTTTAAGTGCAAAATTAACAATCACTCCTGAAGATATTAACAATGCAATTTTGACTGAAGCCAAAAAATATCCGGGACAGGAAAAAGCCGTATTCGACTACTACTTGAAAAACAAAGAAGCTGTTGAAGCATTAAAGGCTCCTGTTTTTGAAGAAAAGATTGTTGATTATGTTTTAACTCAAGTTAAATTAAATGAAAAAGTTGTTTCTGTTGAAGAACTTTATTCATTTGACGAAGAAAAAAAGGTTGAGAAAAAAGCAGCTAAAAAATCTTCTAAAAAGACCGAAGAAAAATCTTCTAAAAAAACTGAAGAAAAACCTGCAAAAAAAACAACCAAAAAATCTGCATAAGAAAAAATAAAAAAGGCTCTTAAAAAAGAGCCTTTTTTATTTTGTAAACCTCAATTTAGGAGTTAACGCTAAAAGAAGTTCTAAAGAAGCCTCCGATAAAACCGAGAGAAGCTCCTATCTGCCACATCTTTAAGCCGCTAATACCAATAGCAGCAAAAAAAGTCAAAATAGTCTCTTTGAAAACAAGACCGACAACCCATCCGGCAAGTGCTCCGAACAAAGTTCCCAAGATGCAACCTAAAAATATAAATCCGGCTGCAACAAACAGTTTCACAATAGTTTCCATAGCATCATAATTTTAATTTCCTGACAGAATAATCAAAAACAAGCAATATGTCAAGTTGTAACATAATTTTAACTGGACAAACATTATTTTTTATGTTAAATTTATATTGATTAAAAATATAGATTATGAAAAAGATTATGAATCTCATCATTGTTGCTCTAGGAGTGATGATGATGACCACCTCTTGCGGTATGCTTTCATACGCACAGGGAGGTTATGGTTACGAAGGCTATGGTTATGGTTACGGATATGGAGGAAGAGGAACTGTTCAGACAACACCTAATCCTAACGGATTGTATGTCAGGAGTGAAAAACTCCAGAAGACCGGAACATTTGTCGTCGGAAAAGTTTCTTATCCGAGCAGTCTCCGTTGGGCCAACATGACACTCGTTAAGCGTGGTATGATGGTGTATGTATACGACGGAACCGGTCAGCTCCTCAATCAGTATGATATGAGGATTCCTGAACAGGGCATCGTTGATGTCTACACTCCGACTGGTCTGACAGGGAAAGCCCTCGAAGTAACTGTCCGTATTACAGGCGGATATGGTGGCACTGCCCTCGTATTCGTCACAGATGGCAGTAACCGTGAAACCTATTATTTAATCAATTAAGGAAAGGGAGGCTCTGGCTTCCCTTTCCTTTTATGTTAATTTAATGAAATTCTTTTTTCATCAATCTTATCTGAGTGAACGTAAATATTATTTTCTTTCGCACAATTAAAAACTTCATTTGCAAATGATTTTTTAGCCAACTTAAGTAAAAATTCGGCATCAGTTAAATCAAGCTTATTCAATGTTTCTTCTAAAGCTTCGAATGTATCATAAATTGTTCCTACAAATATCATATTTCTTTCTATTTGCACATTTTTTGATTTATTTGCTTCTTTTATCATAATTTACCTCACATAATTAAAATTAAGATTTCTTTTAATTATGCTCTCAATAAAAAATTTAAAGATAAAAAAATAAAACGAATCGAAAAACTAAACTAAATATCGTTGATTACGAGTCTTGGAACGTATCGCTCTAATTGAAGGATTGGGAGTTACGTATTTGTTTTTAGACCACCTGTCAATCAACACATCAATAATATCTTCGTCGGCTATTGTTTCGCCGTTAAGCGGAAATCTGTTTAATAAATCTTGTATAACATATTGTGCTACATTTACTTTAACCATTTAATCCTCCGTTATTACAAGAGCTTATATAACATTAAAACTACTCAAATAAAGGATTTATAAACTAAAGTCTATGTTCATAAGTTAAATTTAACATTTGAAAATATAAAAATCAAAAAGTCAGAATGAAAAACGATTAAAAACAAAAAAACCGAGAAAAAATCTCGGTATTTCAAAGTGGTAGGGGTGATGAGACTTGAACTCATACTCGCTGAGCGAACAAGATTTTGAGTCTAGCGCGTCTACCAATTCCGCCACACCCCCAAAATAATTATGAAGCCTAAATATACCATTTATTTTAGATAGTCAACACTTTTTTCACTTTTTTTCATATTTTTTTATACTTTTTGTGTTTATTTTTGTGATAAAATAGTGTATACTCGCACAAGTTTTAAAACAACGGGAGCTGATATTGAGTAATCTGGAGCAAAAAGCTACCATATTATATAACGAAAAAAAATATCCGGAAGCACTGGATATTTATCTTTCGCTGTACAAAAAAAGTCCTAAAACCGAGAAATATTCTGTTTTCTGCGGTAACTGTTATGATGCTCTCGGCGAACCTGAACAAGCTATCAGCTTTTATAAAAAAGCAACAAGACTAAACCCGATATCAGAAACATCGCTAATAGCACTTTCAAATATATATTACAATAAAGCTGATTATCAAAATGCCGAAAAATTTGCTAAAAGATTGCTACGCAGAATACCCGATAATCCTTCGGCTTTACTCTGTTTGGGTAATATTGCGTATTGTAGGTCGCAATATGAATTGGCTTTGCATTATTATGAAACCGTATATAAAAACAATCATGCAAGCTATATAGCAACCATTAACATAGCAAACACCCTATACGATTTAGCCCGTTACGTTAAAGCGGTTGATTTTGCAAAAAAAGCGCTTAAACTATATCCGTCAAGTGTTGATGCTTATATAATTTTAGGTAACTCGTTTATTGAGCTTGAAAAACACGAAAAAGCAGAAAAAAGTTTACTCAGAGCACTGGAATTAAAAGATTCAAATCCATGGATATATAATGCCTTAAGCCGTTTATATCAAAAAACAGAACGTTGGGAATCTGCTCTTGAAACGGGTTGGAATGCCATTACCTGCACTTACCAAGCCCAAGAAGACCAGCATATAAACTTTGGCTATTTACTATACGAATGTGTCGATGAAAAAGGAGTCGAATTAGCGGAAGAATATGCACAAAAATGGCTCGACAGATACGGTGATGAAAAGATTGTTTTTTACATGGCTACATCAATTCTTGACAGTAAAAATTTAAGAACTGCCGATTCTGATTATGTAAAAAAAATATTTGATGCTTTTGCCGGAGATTTCGATTCCACATTATCAGGTCTTGAATATCAAGTTCCCGAACATATAGCTCGTTGTGTAAAAGAAAATTATCATAAACCTTTTTACAAACCAATAAAATATCTTGATTTAGGATGCGGAACCGGACTTTGCGGCAAGACCGTAAAATCTGTCATTGGTTGGAGTCATGTAACAGGTGTAGACTTATCCGAAAAAATGCTCATACAAGCAAAACGCAAATATGTATATGACCGACTCGTAATGGATGAAATCATAAACTTTCTAAACTCAGAAGATAAAATGTATCATCTCATAACTGCCGGCGATGTATTTACATATTTTGGAGATTTACAGGCATTGATAAATTCCATAGCCAATGTTTTAATCGGAAACGGGCAAGTTGTGTTTACTATATCGGAAAACTATGCAAACTCCGATGATTACCATTTAACACCTTCCGGCCGATTTATTCATAACCCTGATTATGTCTTAAAAATCTTAAATAAATGCGGGCTTAAAAAAGTAAGCATGGATAGAAAACCCCTTCGTAATGAAGGCGACAGAGTTATATACGGATATGTTATATCCGCTGCAAAACACATTACTATCGAAAACGATACAAAAAAATCTGAATAACTATTTATTCTTGCTCTTTTTCTTTACCATATCAGGTGTAACAATACCGCAAGATATTACAAACTTTAGCCCTTCTTCAACTGACATATCCATCTTAATAACATCAGTTTCCGGAACAAAAATCAAAAAACCTGAAGTTGGATTAGGAGTAGTCGGAATAAAAACATTTAACATATCCGTTTGCAATTTATCAACCGTTTCACCGCTTGTTTTAGCACTTACAAAGCCCAAAATCCAAATTCCTTTTCTGGGATATTCAAGTAAAACCACCTGATTAAAAGATTGTTTTTTATTTGAAAAAAATGTTTCAAATACTTGTTTTAATAATGAATATACACTGGATATAAACGGCATTTTCGAAACAATGTATTCACCTAACCTAACAAACAAATTACCGATATAACCGGTAGTAAACATACCTATTACAATAAGCCCTATTATCAGCACAACAAGCCCTATACCCGGAACATTAAACGGAAAAAAATCGCCTAAGTTAATATTTTCAGGAAGTAATGATGTAATAGAAATATCTATAAACACAATCAATTTATAGACCATATAAAAAGTTATCGTAACCGGTGCCGTAACCAATATACCCGTAAACAAATAAGCTTTGAGCTTGCCCATAAGCCTTGAAAATAAACCAACTTTTTTTTCTTCTCTTATTTTTTTTATATTTTTAGCTCTTCTAAATATGCTGACACTGTTTTTCATTCTACCCTCATTATATCTTCAATTATAAATTGCAAAGACGTTCTTCCCTGCCAACTGTCTTTACGCAAAAAACCGGCCACATCAAATTTTTTACCTTTAGAATCAAGCATTTCTTTACCTAAATTCGTATCTGTAACTCTAAAAGCAATCGCTTTAAGGTTTTTTCCAAAATTATCCGACAGAGTGCATTTTATATGTCCGTTCCCGATGACACTGGGATAAAGAAGAGAAACATCTTCAATTATAATTTTCGGTTCAAGATTTGATGCTCCGAAAGGCTCAAGCTGAATTAAAGCATCTGCTAATTGCTCAGTTGCTCCCGATAAAGAAATAATTGCATCAAAAGACAACACGGGAACAATCTTATCATCACCAAGCTTTTCTTTTACATAACGACCGACAAAATGCTTAAATTCATCTATTTTATCCTCATTAAGAGAAAAACCGGCAGCCATAGTATGACCTCCGCCTTTAGTCAAAATGCCATTTTCTTTTGCAGCGATAACCAATGCTCCTAAATCTATTCCGGAAACAGAACGTGCCGAACCCTTAACTTCATCTTTTTCAATCGATAAAACAAATGAGGGAACATTATAACGTTCTTTAAGCTTTCCGGCCACAATACCTATTACTCCCTGATGCCAATCGTTACCGGCCACAAAAGCTATGGGATACTCTTGCGCAACACCTTCAAGCATTTCTATTGCCTGAGACAACACATAAGCTTCAATATCTTTTCTTTCCGCATTAAATTTACCTAATTTTTCTGCTAAAAATTTGGCCTCGTTTACATCTTTAGAACACAAAAGTTTATTACCTATTGAAGGATCTCCTACTCTGCCTCCGGCATTTATTCTGGGACCTAAAACATATCCTAAATGATATGCACCGGGAATTTCTTTGATTTGAGCTTCCTCACACAAAGCTTTCAGACCCGTATTCTGCATCAATGACATAACTTTGAGCCCTTGTTTAACGTATGCACGATTAAGACCGATAAGCGGAACCACATCACAAACGGTTCCCAGAGCCACTAAATCAAGCAAAGACAATAAATCGGGCATTTTTTTATCAGTATAATAGCCTCTGTTTTTAAGCTCTCTGTTGACGGCAACCACCGTTAAAAAGACAACGCCGACTGCCGCTAAATATTTCAAATACGGATAGTCATTATCCTCATCTAATCTTTTCGGATTAACCACAGCCAATACATCGGGTAACTTAGTTTCTGCTTCATGGTGATCCAAAACTATCACATCAAACCCGTCATCTGCAGCCTTATTTAAAACATCAAATGCCGTCGTTCCGCAATCAGTTGTAACAACCAGATTTATTCCCTTAGTCTTAAAATCCTCAAAAGCTTGAATACTTGGACCATAACCTTCTTCCCTGTCCGGAATATGAACATCGACACTCACCCCGAAAAACTCTAAAAATTTACGCAAAACAGAACTTGAAGTAGCACCATCGACATCATAATCGCCGATAATACCGATTTTTTCATTATTCATAACCGCTTTTGCCAATCTGTCGGCAGCATCATCCATACCTTTTAAGCAAGACGGATTAGGCATCAATGTTTGCAATTTCGGATTTAAGAATATTTCAGCTAAAGAAAGTGTTATACCTCTGGAAGCCATTATTTTAGCTACCACAAATGGCATACCCGTATTTTGCATAATTGCCTGCGCCGATACATCATCAGAATCTAAAATTTTCCATTCATTACCGCTTACGGATTTTTTATTTTTATATTCAGCCATTTACTACACACTAAAAGATATCTCAACATTTCCACAAATACTACAATATTTAATCAGCTAACACAAGCATAAAACTTTATTCATTAACTTTATATTTTTTGTTGCAAATAAAACAAAAAAAGATTACTGTGTATAATATCGAATTTATGAGGAGGATAGTAAAATGTGTAAATTTTTAAAAATTTGTGCCGTTATATTGCTTTTAGTTGCATGTGGCGATAATAATCTTTCTGAGATGACTATCGTTACCGAAAACGGAAAAGTAGTATATTTTGTTGAAACAGCAGAAACAAAAGAAGAAATGTCTAAAGGTCTTATGAACAGAAAAGCTCTTAAAAAAGATTCCGGCATGATTTTTAATGTCAATGAAGTTCATGACATCGCTATATGGATGAAAGATACATATATTCCTCTGGATATTTTATTTGTTAGTAAAAAAGGTAAAATTATTTGGATGGCTGAAAATACGGTTCCTCTTTCAACAACTTTAATCAGACCGGAAATTGACGAGCAATTATCAGCAGTTGTTGAAATCAATGCCGGAGATATTAAAAAGCACAAAATTAAATTAGGCGATACTGTAAAACACAGAATTATAAAACAATAAAATAATCATAAAAAAACAGGGTTAACACCCTGTTTTTTTATACGCAAGCTTCTTGAAACCATTTTTCCTCGGCTGATACTACTATATCATCAAGCAAGTCATTAAAT
>JBGVOY010000033.1:0-17463 GCA_045126755.1 Alphaproteobacteria bacterium
TCTAAAAAATCAAAAAACTTCATAAGTTGTTCGTTTGTAGCAACTGTGGTTGCATTGGTAACAAATTCTTCATCAGGAAGGTTTATTTGTGTTTTATACCATTCATAGCCGACGAGTAAAACGGCTTGCGATAAGTTAAGAGAAGTATGCTCAGGATTTAACGGAATCTCAATAATAGCCTTGGCAAGAGATATGTCATCATTTTCAAGTCCGGTTCTTTCCGGCCCGAATAAAATACCGCATTTATCACCGAGTTTAATATTATTACACATATTCAGAGCAGCTTTTTCGGCGGTAAATATTGTTTTTATCTGATTTCTGCGTCTTGCCGTTGTGGCATATATATCCGTCAAATCGGCAACAGCATCTTTAGTCGAATTATAGATGTCGGCATTTTGTAAAATTTTTTCAGCTCCTGATGATGCTCTGATTGCTTTTTCGGATAAATGGTTTTCTCTCGGATTTACAAGACGCAAATTATACAGACCGCAGTTTAACATTGCACGAGCAGTCATACCTACATTTTCACTTAATTGAGGAGATACCAGTATAATTACCGGTTGATTTGAATGTGTGTCAGCCATACGGTCTAATCTGTCCCTAAAATATCCATAGTATTTAACAAGATATTATCCACATCAAGTTCGGTATAATCCTCAAAAAGATTATACATATTATTAAATATTAAGCTCATCGGATTATCACCTGAAGAATTTGCAACAGTTTCCATGCTTGATTGCAGAGTTTCTTTATATTCACGCGGCATAGCTTTAATTTTTTCATTATAACTTTCAGGAATTTTGTAGCCCATATTTCTTAAGTGGTCGAGCATCACAATCATATTATGACGGTTAACTTCCGGCGCAATCATTTCTTGCCCCATAGCTGTAGAATATGTTGTAGCTTCACCGATATAATTTAATTTTCCGTGCTGACCGCTACCGCGCCAAGTTCTTACACCGCTTCTGTCACGAGCTCTTGCCCAAGGGTCAACCGGTAAAATGTTACCGCCGGTAGGTCCGTTTGCATACGATGGAGCATCTACAACATCTCCGCCTTGAGTAGAATTTCCGATATTATCGCCAAAATATCCGTCATTGGGTGATGGTGGTTGTGGAACCCAAGGATTTGCAGGTAATTGCGCATAAGTTGCGCAGGCCCATAAAAGCAAGCTTAAAAATGCTAAAGTTTGAGAAAATCTTTTCATATCAATCTCCTAATAAGCTATAGATTCCACTATACAAATACTATAACATACTTTTTTAAAAAATAATAGTTACATTATTGTTTCATTTTAACGATTATTCTTCAAATTTTCAATTTCTTCTTGTAATTGCTTGATTTGTATTTGTAATTTTTTGATATCTTCATCAACCGGATCAGATAAACTTTTATCAACACCATAGGCACAGAACGATTTTTCTTTATTCTTTGCCGATTCGGTTGAGTGAGCAGGAACTCCCACGACAGTTAAGTTTGCACTTACGTCTTTTACTACTACGGCATTTGAACCGACTTTTACATTATTGCCGACGGTTATCGGCCCTAAAATTTGAGCACCTGAACCAATAATTACGTTATTTCCGATAGTTGGATGGCGTTTAGTCATAACTTTGCCGTTTTTACTGAACACAACCGTTCCGCCTAACGTTACATCATGATACATGGTTACATTATCACCTATTTCGGCTGTTTCACCGATAACGACACCCATTCCGTGATCAATAAAAAACCCTTTACCGATTTTTGCTCCCGGATGAATTTCAATTCCGGTTAAAAACCTTGAAATAAGGGACAAAAAACGTGCTGTAAACTTAAATTTTTTTACCCATAAATAATGGCTTAGGCGGTGTATGCATATTGCATGGAAACCTGTGGAAAAAAAAGCGGCTTGCAGGCGTGAAGTTGTTGCCGGATCTCTTAAAATAACGGCATCTAAATCTTGTAAAATTAAAGACTTGTTTTTTCGTTTCATTTTATGTTATATTCCTCTGCGAGTTAATAATTTATTATCCTTCAATATGGTATAATACTTTAAAATAGTAAACGAATAATAAAAGAAGAGAAGTAAAATGGTTGAGGTTTTATTTAACGGTCAGGCAGGAAGAATTGAAGGTCGCTATCACAAAAGTGAACGTCCGAATGCTCCGATTGCTTTAATTTTGCATCCGCATCCGCAATATGGCGGAACAATGAACAACAAAGTAGTTTATACGTTGTTTAAATGTTTTAAAGATTTAGGTTTTTCCGTTTTGCGTTTTAATTTCAGAAGTGTAGGTCGTTCTCAAGGAACATTTGAAGATGGTCCCGGTGAATTAGCTGATGCAACGGCAGCACTTGATTGGTTGCAACAACATAATCCTGATGCTCGTCAATGTTGGATTGCTGGATATTCTTTCGGTTCGTGGGTAGCATTACAACTGTTAATGAGAAGACCGGATATAAACAGTTTTGTAGCTGTTTCACCTCCGGCAAATGAGAAAGATTTTACATTTTTAGCTCCATGTCCGGCATCCGGCCTAATTGTACAAGGCGGAGCGGATGAAATTGTTACTCCATCACTTGTAACATCATTGGCAAAACGCTTAAATATGCAAAGAAATGTTGATGTTGATTACGCATTGATAGAAGATGGAGATCACATGTATAACAATCATCTTCCGGATTTATACAAAGTTCTCGGTAATTATGTTTTAGATGTCGTCAACAGAAAGACACCACAGAAAAAACGCCGCGGACGTCGTAAAAAATCTGAGATGATGGAAGATGAAACACTTCTTTTGGAAGAGCAAGAAACACAAGAAGATATTTTTGACGATGATTTTGATGACGGTGATGATGATTTTTAATGTTCATCAATAATCATGGAAATTGCTTTTTCCCAACCGAAATTATGTGAAGCCTCATTAACCTCAATAATGAGGCTTTTGTTTTTTACAAAATCGTAAACTAACTTATAAGTAATATTTTTATCTTTTTTTCCGACATAATGTATTTGAGGAAAATCAGCAAAACTACGATGATAACTTTCCAAATTAAGAGATTCCGACAGTGATGGTAAATTATGATACTGCGTCCATGCAAGATGATCTAAATTTCCGGCAACGGTAATAATCTTTTTTACCTTAATATCCGGATTTAACACAGCAACCAATCCGGCAATTTGAGCACCACCGGAATATCCTATTAAAATAACCTCATTGTTTTTTGCAATTTGTTTTATGGCCTCTGCGGTTGAACGAACAACCTCAGGAGCAAACCGAGCCGTTGTCCAATGTCGATTAGAGCAAATAGGATTTTTATTTAATATATATTGGCACGGTCTTGCTAAATATACCACATTGGGATTTTTATCAGAAAAAGCAATACGTTTTACAAAATCGGATTTCGGGGTAGGGTCATTTGATGGACGTCCGTGAAAATTGAATGCAAAACCATCGCCTTCAATATAAATTTTAACAGGTTCGTTCGGGCGTGAAATTTTTTGGTAGCTATACAATGTAAATGTATTCGTTTTAATTTCTTTATAAGAAAAATCTGCCGGCACCATATTAGAAATGCAAGCATATAAAAAGAAAGTTAAAAATAAAAAATATCTTTTTTTCATAAGCTAAATGTAATTCAAAAAAACATTTCTTGCAATATTGTAAATTGATTTTTACCGATTAGTTAATAAGCATAAATTTAACTTTCGGAGAAAAATTATGGAAGAGAGCAATAAAATCGGACTTATACCGGCAACTATGTTAGTAGCCGGAAATATGATGGGTTCTGGGGTGTTTATGCTTCCGGCAAATTTAGCTGCCATTGGTTCTATTGCAATTTTTGGTTGGCTTATAACCATTGTCGGAGCTATTGCTTTAGCATTGGTGTTTTCTAAACTTACACAGATTTATACCGCAGATGGCGGTCCTTATGCTTACGCAAAAGGAGCGTTTGGTAACTATATGGGATATCAGACAAACTTGGTTTATTGGCTTGCAAATGTTGTGGGTAATGTGGGATTGGCTGTTGCCGGACTTGGTTATTTAACAACCTTTTTTCCATCATTAAAAGACCCTCTTATCATGGCATTTGCTCAAATAGCGGTTATTTGGTTTTTTACTTATGCCAATATATTAGGACCGAAAGTGGTAGGACGTATACAAAGCGCAACAACATCATTGGCTTTGGTTCCGATTGTCGGTATGGCAATTTTCGGATGGTTTTGGTTTAACGCTGATACATATATGTCAGGATGGAACGTTACCGGCAAAAGCGATATGAGTGCAATCGGTATGACACTTAATTTTACATTATGGGCGTTTATCGGTGTAGAAAGTGCATCTGTATCAACTGCTGTTGTTAAAAATCCGGCAAAGAATGTGCCGATAGCAACGGTCTGCGGAGTGATACTTGCGGCTCTTTGTTATGTATTAAGTTCTTCGGCAATTATGGGTATTATTCCTATCAAATAGTTAATTTCATCATCTGCACGTTTTTCACAAGCAGTAAGTATTGCTTTAGGTCAAAAAGCCGGAGATATTGTAGCAATATGTGCGGCAATCGGTTGTTTGGGTTCATTGGGCGGTTGGACACTTCTTGTCGGACAAACAGCAAAAGCAGCCGCAGAAGATGGTTTATTCGGTAAAGTATTTGCCTGCACAAATAAAAAAGATGTTCCGGCCGCAGGTTTGGCTATCGTGGCAGGAATTATGACAGTGCAAGTTTTAGCTACAATGTCGCCTACAGCTTCGGAACAGTTTGGAAAAATTGCCTCTATTGCCGTAATTATGACATTGTTGCCGTATATATATTCTTCGGTTGCAATCAAAATCTTGGGTAGAGAACGCATGAGTGCCAATCAAGGTATATTTTATATGCTGGTCGGTTTGATTGCCGCATTTTATTCCATGGCGGCAATGATAGGCTCAGATCCGGAACAAACAAGATGGGCTTTAATGTTTGTAATATCTACCATAATTTTCTATGAACTTGCCGATAATCGTATGTGGGAAATGAAAGACCACGACAAACGTATACACTGTGTTGTTCCGGCTTGGGTAAGATATTTAGTATTGATTATAACAATCGCGGCATTAGTAATAATGTTCTGGATTTCTTTTGCTGATGATCATGATTTAGTCAGAAGATTTAAGAGCCACTTCCCAACAGTAGAACATTCGGACACATTAGGTTAACAACAATAAAGGAGAGATAAATGATTGATGTAAAAAATCCGTTTGAGGTAAAAATACTGCTTGTTTATGAAAATTTACAGGCACAAAATGCTGCCTCAAGAGCTGTTCGCAAATTAAAAGAAGATTTAGAATTAGAAGGTTCCAATATTATTATTGCCGATAATTTGGAAGATGCACAAGCTATATTCTATTCTGATCCCAGTATTCAGTGTGTTTTGATAGGAGTAGAATGCAATAAGTGTGTAAATACATTTTCAACTCTAGAATATATAAGAGAACATAACTCACAAGTTCCGATATATATTATGTCAAGCAAAAATATGGCTTCGCAAATTCCGGCAGATATTTTAGATAAAGTAAGCGATTTTATATGGCTTTTGGAAGATACGTTAGAATTTATAAGCGGGCGCATTCAGGCGTCAATAGAGCGCTATCGCAAGTTTATTTTACCGCCGATGTTTAAGGCTTTAGCAAAATTTGCAAAAGTTCACGAATATTCTTGGCATACTCCCGGACACACAGGCGGAACGGCATTTTTAAAATCGGCAGCCGGACGAGATTTCTTTAACTTTTTTGGTGAACAAATATTTCGTTCAGACTTATCTATTTCGGTTGGAGAATTGGGTTCTATGTTAGACCATTCCGGCCCGATAGGCGAAAGCGAAAAATATATGTCAGAAGTGTTTAATTCTTCCAGAAGTTATCACGTAACCAACGGTTCTTCCACATCAAACCGAATTATCTTAATGGCAAGCGTAACAAGGGATGATATTTGCTTATGCGATAGAAACTGTCATAAATCGGTTGAACACGCAATGACTTTGTCCGGTGCAATCCCGACCTATATGATACCATCTCGCAATCAATATGGTATTATCGGACCTATTTTACCTAATCGTTTAACTAAAGAAGCAATTACTCAAACCATAAATGATAATCCGCTTGTAAAAGAAAATATCGATAAAACACCACGACACGCCATCATAACAAACTCAACTTATGACGGATTGTGTTATAATGTTACGACGGTGAAAAATCTGTTAAAACAAAGTGTTGACAGGCTTCATTTTGATGAGGCGTGGTATGGCTATGCAAGGTTTAATCCAATGTATGAAAATCGTTATGCGATGTGTTATAATCCAAAAACATATTCACAAGATGAGCCGACAATTTTTGCTACACAGTCAACACATAAATTATTGGCTGCTTTTTCTCAAGCTTCAATGATACATATTTTAGACGGTAAAAATTCAATCAGCCACGAGCGTTTTAACGAATCGCTTATGATGCACTCTTCAACTTCTCCATTTTATGCTATTATCGCCTCAAATGATATAAGTTCAGCAATGATGGACAACAAAGGCGGATTGACCTTAACAGAAATGTCAATAAGAGAAGCTGTAAGTTTCAGAAAAACGGTTGCTCGTATTCATAATGAAAAAACCGCAAATAATGATTGGTTCTTCAATATATGGCAACCGCCGATGGTAAAGACACCAAGCGGCGAAAAAGTGCTGTTTTATGAAGCAGATGATAACTTACTTACAACAAATCCGGATTGCTGGATTTTGCATCCTAATGAATTGTGGCATGGTTTTGGCGACATTGAAGACGGCTATTGTATGTTAGACCCCATAAAAGTTTCGGTAACAACTCCGGGAGTAATGCCCGATAGCACACTTGCCGATTGGGGAATTCCGGCGGCATTATTGACTGCTTATCTTGATAACAAAGGTATAGTTGTTGAAAAAACAACCGATTTTACCTGCTTATTCTTATTCTCACTCGGTGTAACCAAAGGAAAATGGGGAACATTATTAAATGCTATGTTCGATTTTAAACAAGATTATGACAACAACACATCCATCAGCCGCATAATGCCAAAAATTTATCATGCAGATGAAAAGCACTATAAAGATATGGGCTTAAAAGATTTAGCAGATGAAATGTTTGCAGCTATGAAAGAGTTATCAACCACAAAATCTATGGCAGAGGCCTTTTCTGTTTTACCGCATCCTGATATGTCGCCGGTTGAAGCATACGAAAATTTGGTTAAAAACAATGTTGAAGCTCTAACTTTAGATGAAATGGCAAATAAAACAGTTGCTACCGCAGTTGTTCCGTATCCGCCGGGAATACCATTGTTAATGCCCGGAGAAAATGCTGGTCCTGCCGACGGAAAGCTCTTAAAATACTTAAAATCATTAGAATCTTTTGATAAAAAGTTTAAAGGATTTGAGCACGATACACACGGCGTTGAAGTTGATGAAACAGGTGCATACAAAATATTGTGCTTGAAAAAATAAAAAAAAGGGGCTTAATGCCCCTTTAAATTATCCTAAATCTGATAAGTCGGGTTTTTTATAATTGGGGCCTTTTAAAAATTTTCCGTCTTCACGTTTTAATGGTTTGCCATCAACAAGTTTTGACATGTTGCTGTTATGAACTCTTGTGAAAACTTCTTCCATTGGAATACCTAAACTGACAACCATACCACTTAATACATATTGCAAATCGGCAAGCTCTTTGAACATTTTAAGCTTTGTTTCTTTAGATACAACACCATTGGTTTTAAGCTCTTCAATAAGAGAATTTATTTCAATATTAAGTTCATCAGTTTCTTCATTGATAAGTTTTTGTCTTAATGTTAGCAAATCAACGGAATATTCATCATCAATGCTTAATTCCATAGCTTTGTGGCATTGTTTTACAAGTTCTTCATATTTATTCATAGGTTAAAATCCATATAAAATTAAGTGTTTATCATGTATTATAGTCTGTCTGTATATGTTAAGGCAGATTATTTTTTAAAAAGCCTATCCCAAAAACCGGTTTTTTTAGGCGGATAAATTGAGAAAATATTTTTGAGTGAAGACGCATATAAAGATGTTATATGCTTAAATACACCGCTATAGTTAAGCAATTTATACACTATATATTCTCGCATATTTTCGGTACTTTTAAATATTCGGTTTTCAATATAAGTTTCAAGGTTAAGAATATCGCTTAATTCTGATACTTTTTTAGAATTAAAATTGTTTATTACGTCTTGAGCTATATAAAATTGTTTTTCATATTCGTTGCAAATATCAGCAATATTTAGTCCTTCGGTTATATTTTTATCGGGTTTTACAACCCATTTATCATTCATTATAGAATACAAACCTACAATTTCAGACATATACGGAGATATTTTTACATCAACAAAACGTTTATTTACCTTAAAATTAAATCCGTGAGTAGCTCCTTTTAATACACCTGTTGTCAATAATGTTAAATATTTATCATCTTGCGCTAAATATGGTGTTTTTTCATTCCGAGCATCTATTCTTATATCTATATCAGAATTGGGACGATAAAAATAACTGGCGCATGACCCATTCATATATATGTCTTTTACTTCCATAACATCAAAAATATCTACACTTGTCTTTATTGCATAATCGGTTATATTCAGTAAATCTTTTCTGATTTCAGGATATAATTTCCCGTTTATATCAAACAGTTGCCTGTCTAAAGTTTTTTGCGGAGTTAGCAATTTTTGTGCAAGCTCGCGTATTTTATAATAATCATACTTCATCAGGCGTATTCCTCATTAAGTATTTCATAGAGTCATTTATATATTTATTAAAATGCATATAGGTTCCAAAACGTTTTGCCAATCGATAGATGTTGTATTCTTCGCTATATTCATACTCTACATCAAAATTGTAAGCTTTGTTTATTATATCATTTAAATAAGCACTCAATTTCAAACAACTATCACGTGTCAGAAACACATCATTTTTCTTTTCCAGATTTGATACAAAATTATGTAATTCGGCACTGAATTTACAATATTTTTGAAATAACTCTTCGGCAGTAAAAGGAAATTTTTTATACACCGGCTTAATAACCCATTCATCTTTTAATACCGAATAATTATTTCGGCATAGTCCTTTTACGTTAGTAGTATCCATTATGGAAAAATCTAATTTATGGTTATGTATAACCGGTTGCCATGGTTGTCTTACAAGAAACGAGTTAAAATTTCTGAGAGCGGATTGATATTTTTCTTGTTGTTCAGGGAAGATTTTATCCAAAATTATAAAAAAATCCAAATCACCATACTCTCTATAATTATAACCGCAACTGCTACCTACTATCCTTATATCTTCAATTTTAGATTGAGGAAACACAGGCAGATATCTTATCTTAATATATTCAGCCAAATTCAGAAGTTTTTTTCTCACATACGGCAACAATAAACCATTATTGTCAAACAACTGTGGCGACAAAGCCTTATGCTGTTGTAACAACTCTTTTACTACTTTTATTTTTTCTTTTCTGGTTTTAAGCATTGCTCGGATTATGCGTAAACAATACAGTCATCTTCAGCAACCAAAGTATTTGAAGCATACTTAACTTTTGCTTCTTCAATGCTCATATTTGCAACTTTTAAGGTTTCAGGGAATATTTCAAGCATTGAATAGCTATCGCAGTTGTTGTTACCGTTTGATGTGCAGTCCTCAGGAGATTGTCCTTCATTTGGATTATAACCTCCACCACTGGATGAAGACGAACTTGAAGATGAACTGGATGATGAACTTGATGAACAATAGCTTCCGCCTAATTCATCACAAGCGTGATTGCTTCCTGACTGACCGCATCCGGCATCACAATCATCCCAATAGTTACAATCTGATACTGATCCCCAAGTACAACCACCACCCCATGTCATTGAGCATTGATATAAACAATCATCGTCTACGCCACCGCTTGAGGTTGTTCCACCGCTTGACGAACTTCCGCAAGCATCATAACACGCATTGCGCCCTGCTTGGTCAGGATATGCATCTGTCGGCCAATTAGCATCACATTCTGTTTTACATTGAGAAGATGTTTTTCCTTCACATAAATAACGAGCTCCATCACAAGCACCTCGCTCTGAGTGATAACGCGTACAATTACCGGACATTGCGCACTCTGTATCATCACACGCATCAACACAAGCATAATACTTGTCTGTACATGTTAATGTACAACTGTAACATGTTGTAGATCCGCCAGATAGTGAAACAGTTTTTTCCGTACACGTCATACCGGAAACTTCTGATGATTTATATCCTGCTTCTTCACATGTATCAGGAGGTGTCGGAGTCGATGTATCAGTAGAAGATGAACTTGATTCTGTATCATCTTCAACACATGAATCACCTGATTTCACATAACCTGCATCACACGTAAAGTCTGAATAGTAGTAGTATGAGTTAGAATGTGTACATGAACCTTCAGACACGCCCCAACGTCCTTGGCATACTTTGCCTGAAAGTGTTGAGTTATCAGGTTGGTTGCCGGAATAATACGGATAATCGTCGGCATCACAAGCAGTATAACATGTAGAACCGGACATACAACGCCCTGATTGACATTCAACAGAAGTATAGCAGAGCATTGTTCCGCCGTTAGTATCTGTGTAAACAGGAGTTTCACCTGTGCAGTTATAAGAAGGATCATCACACTCAAGCAAATTTGCTTCAGCGCAAGAAGAATAAATTTCATGACAATTATCGTAACAGGTTTGTTCCGTTCCGTCTGTTAAATAAATTGTATCAGATACTTCGCAATATAAAGCTGAATTATCGTTTGTTTCATATCCTGCGGCTTGACAGGTTTCATGCGCATCGTTACAAGTTCCGCAACCGTTGGCGTCAGCTCCTTTTAAGACACCTCCGCAGGTATCTGCATTTTCATACGATGTTTGACAAGATGTCGGCTCAAAGCAACCTTCAGCATTGGCCGTGCAAACAGATTTTGTATAATAGTTCTGGCAAGCTTCTACCGAGTTATATGCACAACCTGTTCCGATTGATGCGCACAATGTTAAAGATGCGTCATACGGACATTCAATAATTTCTTTACACCAGTCTGATTTATCAAATACAGTAAAACCGGCATTTTTACAATCAATACCGGAAGCACACAGAGTATATTTTGCATCATATTGGCAACGAACAAGTTCACCCACGCACCAATCAGACTTATCATCTAAAGTAAAGCCCATTTCGGTACATGTAAGATTAGTTTCGGAAGAACCTATCGGCAAGCATCTCTTGTAAGATTTATCAAAAGGACAGTATATAAACTTGCCGTTTTCACAAGATGTTTCGGTATTACGATAACCGAGTTCTTTACAAGAAGGTTGTGTTTCACAATTTAATTCGGCATAAGCAGGACAAGCCAAAACAACACTTAACACACTACCTAATACATGTTTCTTTTTTAACATCTCTTAACTCCTTTAAATAAAGGTTCCTAACTTTACGCCTATCTTAATAACATTATTCAACGCATAATCCAATATATAGTAAAATTTTAGCATTATTTATTTTCAAAATCAAGCGTTTTTTATTAAAAAAGAACATTTCTTGCAATAAAACAAGGCGAGAGAATAACTCCCGCCTTATTATAATAAAAAAACCGTAAAATTAGTTTACAGCTTCTTGAAGAGCTTTACCAGCTTTGAATTTAGCTTGTTTACGAGCAGCAATTTTAATTTCTGCACCTGTGCGTGGGTTGCGGCCGGTAGTAGCAGCACGTTTAGCTACTGAGAAAGTACCGAAACCAACAAGACGAACTTCGTCGCCTTTTTTCAAAGCTTTTGTTACTGCAGCTACAAATGCATCAACAGCCTTAGCTGAATCTGTTTTTGTAAGACCTGTTTCGCTAGCTACGCTAGAAATGAGTTCATTTTTATTCACGGTGAGACTCCCACTAAATTAAGTTAATAACCAATTGCAAAGCAACTTGCGCCTTACACAAGTAAATTGAAACTGCTTTTTTTTATTAAGTCAAATAAAAAATGCAGTTTTTTGCACAATTTGTGTATTTTTAGGCATTTTTTTTATGTTTACACAACAAAATTACGTTTTTTTTTCATAAATATACGATATTACGGGCTCATAACAGAAAAATATTGCCCGAGTCTGTTTTTTATGTTTACGAATAAAAAATATTGCACTATATACCAATATATAAGAAAAACTATTTAAGTTAAGGAGAAAAATATGGATAAAATATTAAACTATGTAGCTAAAGGAAAAGGTGTCGGCTCAGTAATAATTATGCTTGTTAGTGTTATATTTGCATCATTTATTGCTATCAGTATGCGAAATGTTGCAACAATGTCTGTTCCGTATATACAAATGGCGGCTGACGAAGTTTTGCCCATAACGGTAGAAAACGGCACAATTACCACTCCTTCCGAAACAAAAAAAGTTTTTCCGGTTTTTATTGACGATAATGATGAACAATATTCTTTTATTTTTGATACAACCAACGATACTTTGGATACCTCTGATTTGGAAAGCGGTATTTATTTAACACGTTCACATATATATGTCGTTGACAACGAACAAGGAAAAATTACTTCTAAAAAGTTAAAAGGTAACTTTACGCTTGAGAAAAAAGATTATACCGATATTTTAAAATCAAATATAAAATGGATAGTCATGGCTGTTACCGTAATGTCTATAATCATCTTTTTTATTACGTATTTTATCCTGAACATATTTTATGCATACTGTGCGTCAATAGCTGCTAAAATTGCAAATAAGAGCTTAAACTTTGATGTTAAAATGCGTCTTAGTGCAATATGTCTGTCATTTATGTTGCTGGCGTCTTTTGGCTTAAAATTTGTGGGAATAAATATTGGTTTATTGGCGTTTTTTGCACTGGTTATTTCAATGCAGATTTTCTTGGCTAAAAAACTTCCTCAATAATATCAAAGATTATATTTTTTCTGAAGTTGCAGGGGTGTTTTTTATATCTTGACAGAAATTGTTTTTTTCTGTATGCTTTGGCATACAAAATTAAGTATATGTTAAATTTTTAAATATCTATCATTATGGTTACAAGTTTTTACTCAGGGACATTTGACCCTTTTACCTCACAAGATGCTGAAATTGTTGTCAACGAGCTTGTAGGCGGCAATAAGAAAGTAATTATCGGTATTGAACTCGATTCTGAAAAAAAGTCATTGTTTACGGTTGCTCAAAGAATAGAAATGGTCAAAAAATCCATTCAATGGTATGCCAAAGAATATTGCGAAATGTTTTTTGATGGTTCTTGGCAGGAGGACTATGATATGATTATGCAAAATTTTACGGTCGTAAGTTATCATGGTTTGCCTGTTTATGAGGCTAAAAAGCGCGGCGCCGGATATTTGTTGGTTCCGGTGCTGGATATTATGAATCCTGAATACGATGCTAAGTTTGAACTATGTGAGCAAATTGCTAAACGAAGTTCTGTTTATTCAATTCGTGTTTCTCCAATGTCTACAAATATACTGCCCGAGAAATTTGAGCAATACAGCAGACTGTGTTATAAACATCACGAATACAGCGCTCTTGCGTGTTATGTTACCCCTCCGGTGCATAATATGATGATGGAAGATTTGCTTGAAAAACAGTATAATGATTGCTGCAGGCAATCAGGCATTTTATGGTCTGATTTTTGTGCAACCATGTCAACAAGGGCGTATCATAATTTATCACACATAGCGTATATGCTTGATAAGTATCGTGAGTATAAGGATGGTGCCGATGAAAAGTTTGATTTTCTTAAAGAACAAACTTTTGAAGCTGCCATTTTCTTTCACGATTATGTTGCAGATGATGAGGAAAAATCGTTTATAGCTTCAAGACTTCCTGAATCGGCTAAAGGTTTGTTTATGGCAACAAGACATTTTGAGCCGTTTGGCAGAGAAAGAAACAAATATGAGCAGCTTATTCACGATCTTGACTTAGCAATTTTTTGCGACTTGGAGTTATATAAACAATATGTTTTTTCCGTTCGTGAAGAATATATACACGTGGAATATTCCGAGTATGTAAAGCAAAGGAACAAAGTTCTTAATCAACTGAAAAAAGTTATAGAAACTGAAACTCTTTTCACTAAAGAGCAGAAGTATAATGCGATGCTTAACATCAGAAGGGAACAGAAAACTCTTGAGGAGAAGGCATGGAAGACTGCTGAGATTATGAAGTAACAAAAAGGCGCTATCGTTTTGATAGCGCTTTTTTGTTACTTAAAAGAATATTAAAATTATTTTTCCGATGTAGGTTTTTCGTGCATTCCTTTCATCATTTTATGATTTGGGCGTCCTTTATGATGTTTTCTGAAGCCACCTCTGCCTTTTTTACCGAACGGACTATTTTCTTTTAATTTTTCAAATTTATCTTTTTGTTCAGGAGTTAAAATTTTTTCAAATTCTTCCATGTTAGCTCTACGTTCTTTATCCATTTTTTGACGTATTTCTTTCATTTCTTTCATAAGAGGTTTCATTTTTTTAACGCCTTCTTCTCGTATTTTTTTGGCTTGTTCCTGTTGTTCTTGAGTTAATCCTAAATCTTGAGCCATTTTTTTAGCCATTTTTTCGTGGAAATCTTTATCAAAACCTTCATGATGTTTTACCATTTCAATCTGTTTGTCTGCTGTCGGCACGGCGGTTTCTTTTTACGCAGCTTTAAAGGCTCCCGAAAACATAACTGTTGATGCTAAAAGTGCTGATTATAAAAATTTATTCATTTTGTTTCTCCTTGTAAAAAATATAATTTTTCTTTCAAAATTTTACGGGCGTTAAAAAGCCTTGATTTTATTGTTCCAACCGGAACTTTTAATTTTAAGGCAATTTCTTCTAACGAGTATCCTTCAAACTCAAACAATATAATAACTTTTTTGTGTTCTTTAGAAAGCTCATCAACTGCTTTTAATATAACTTTCTGACGCATTTTTTCATCGGCTATATTTTCAGGAGTTTTGTTAGTGCTTATATTTTCTAAATCTTGCTCATCAGAACTTTCTTTTGTTTGATATTTAAATTCTTTAGAGCGAAAAAAGTCGCGGCAGATATTTGCGGTTATCATACAAATCCACTGTTTAAACTTTCCTTCTTCTTTATATTTAGGTAAGTTTTGCCATGCCTTGATATAAACTTCTTGTTCCAAATCTTCATTAGAACTTCCGGTAAGTTTACGGATTACGGCTTTTACGTATTTTTTATTTTGCTCAATAAGTTGTTTCATTAGCCAATCCATAATAGTCCGTATTCATCCACAGGCAGACCCATATCTTCAATGACAGAACCGTTTGAAGCGGTATATATTTCTTCTGCCCAAACGTCATAAATAGGTCCGTTTTGCTTTAAACTTGCCGTAAACACTATTAAACAACAGCACATAAATCCACCGACAGATGTTAATATTTTACGACGTTTTTTTCGTGCAAAATACAGAGGCTTTGCTTCTTGTATGAGTTTAGATATTTCTTCCATAAAATTTCTCCTTTACATTATGCTATAACGAAAACTTTTAAAATAAGGTTCATAAAAAAATAAAATTAGTAGATAATAAAGTTTCTTAAGTTGCTTTTTTTGTTACCTGCTATATAGTAAGGGCATGATTTGAAAATTAACAGAGAGGTAATAAATGAAAATTGGTGTTGTGGGAACAGGTTATGTAGGTTTGCCGACAGGTGTCGGCTTGGCAGAACTTGGTAATGAGGTTGTTTGTATTGATAAAGACGAAAGCAAAATCAATGATTTAAAAAACGGAAAACTTACCATTTTTGAAGATGGTTTACCCGAATTGTTTGAAAAAAATACAAAATCAGGTAACATCAGGTTTACTACCTCAATGCAAGAAGGTGTAAATGACGCCGATATTGTTATTTTGGCTGTAGGAACTCCGCCAAACCCGATTACCAAAGAAGCAGATATGAAATATATTCATGCAGCAGCTGAAGAACTCGCTCAATACATTACAGGCTATACCGTTGTTGCCGTAAAATCTACCGTTCCGGTAAACACGGGCGATGAAGTTGAAAAAATTATTACTTCACAAAACCCCAAAGGTGAATTTGATGTGGTATCTTTGCCCGAATTTTTGCGTGAAGGTTTTGCCGTGCATGACTTTTTCAATCCGGACAGAATTGTTGTCGGCGCAAACTCTGAACGTGCTAAAGAAAAAATTAAAGAGCTTTACAAACCTTTTGAAAACAAAACCAACATCTTGTATGTTAAACGCCGTTCTTCCGAAACAATAAAATATGCATCCAATGCATTTTTGGCCATGAAAATTCAGTATATTAACGAAATGGCCGATTTTTGCGAAAAATCCGGCGCAGATGTTTATGAAGTTGCCAAAGGTATGGGACTTGATTCTCGCATAGGCAATAAGTTTTTAAACCCCGGTCCGGGATATGGCGGTTTTTGTTTTCCGAAAGACACTAATGCCATGGCCTATATGGGAAGAGTTAAAGGTGTAAACCTGTCTTTAATTGAAGCCACCATCAGAGGTAATGATAAACGCAAAATTCAGATGGCAAGACGTATTTTAGAAGAAGTTTCTGAATTACGAAAGCCTGTTGTTGGTGTTTTAGGTGCAGCATTTAAGGGTGGAACTGATGATTGCCGAGAATCTCCGGCTATGCAAATTATTCAAATTTTATTGGAAAAAGGAGCAACCATCAGGCTCTTTGACCCCGAAGCTCTTGAAAATGCCAAGAAAATTTTGGGCGATAAAGTGTATTATGCAAAAGATATGTATGATGCACTTGAAGGCGCAGATGTTATGGCGGTTCTTACCGAATGGGAAGACTTCAAAAACCTTGATTTAGAAAAAACAAAACAAAAACTTAAAAACCCGAAAATTGTTGATTTGCGTAATTTGATAAATAGGGACAAGGCCATAAATTTAGGTTTTGAAATTAAAAGTATAGGGGTGTGTAATGACTAAAACAAATAATTTTTCCGAGCAAGCAAGAAATTTAATGCTCGCATTTCAAAAAGATGAAATTACCAGTTCTTGCATCTATGCTTATTTTGCAAAAAAAGTAAAAAATAAAAAAGATGCAAAAACATTGAATAAAATTGCTCAAGATGAAGCATCTCATGCACGTGTTTGGCAGCAATATACCAAAATTGAGGTTAAGCCTGATATGTTTAAAGTATGGCTTTATCGTATTTTAATTTACTTGTTGGGATATACTTTTGTTATCAAACTTTTGGAAGCACACGAATATGAAGGGGCATCTTCATTAAAACAGCTTGAAAAAGAAGTTCCTGAAGTTAAAAAAATCATCAAAGATGAAAAAGAACACGAAAAAAAACTTGTAGATATGCTTGATGAAGAACGATTAAATTATGTCGGAGCAATGGTTTTAGGGTTAAATGATGCGTTGGTAGAATTAACGGGAACGATTGCCGGTATGACATTTGTTTTAACAAATACCACTTTAACGGCTA
>JBGVOY010000034.1:0-9711 GCA_045126755.1 Alphaproteobacteria bacterium
TTGGTCAACTTTGTTCATATATACTACCAATGCAGGAACACCTACTTGACGTGCAAGCAAAATGTGTTCACGTGTTTGTGGCATCGGACCGTCAGCTGAACTTACTACCAAAATTGCACCATCCATTTGGGCTGCACCGGTAATCATGTTTTTAACATAGTCAGCGTGGCCAGGGCAGTCAACGTGTGCATAGTGACGATTTTCTGTTTCGTATTCTACGTGTGATGTTGAAATGGTTATACCACGTGCTCTTTCTTCAGGAGCTTTATCAATGTTTGCATAATCTACGAATTCTGCACCACCAGCTTCTGCTAATACTTTTGTAATAGCTGCTGTTAATGTTGTCTTACCATGGTCAACGTGTCCAATGGTACCAATGTTGCAGTGTGGCTTACTGCGTTCAAATTTCTCTTTTGCCATTTTAAATTTACTCCAAATAAATTATAAGTTTTGAAAGGGCGAGCTTTTCGCCCTTTCGGTTAATTAAAATTAAGCGTTTTTGCTTTTGATTGTTTCTGCGATATCTCTCGGAACTTCAGCATAATGGTCAAATTGCATTGTGAACTGAGCACGTCCTTGAGACAAAGAACGCAAGGTGTTTACATATCCGAACATGTTAGCAAGCGGTACGAATGCGTCAACAACACGAGCGTTTCCGCGTTGATCCATACCGTTTACCATACCACGACGGGAGTTTAAGTCACCAATAATATCACCCATATATTCTTCAGGGGTAACAACTTCAACCTTCATAATCGGCTCTAAGATTTTAGCATCTGCTTGACGCATACCTTCTCTGAAAGCAGCACGAGCAGCAATTTCAAAACACATAACGTTAGAGTCAACTTCGTGGTAAGCACCATCGTAAAGGTTACATTTAACACCGGTTACGGGATATCCGGCTAATACACCAGAATCCATAGCACTTCTTAAACCTTTTTCAACACCAGGGATATATTCTTTTGGAACGTTACCGCCAACAACGGTGTTGATAAATTCAAATCCGGTATGGTCTTCTGTAGGTTCAAATTTAATTTTAACTCTAGCAAATTGACCGGCACCACCAGATTGTTTTTTGTGGGTGTATTCAATATCACATGCTTTTGTAATTGTTTCACGATATGCAACTTGCGGATCACCAACGTTTGCTTCAACTTTAAATTCACGTTTCAAACGGTCAACAATAATGTCAAGGTGAAGTTCTCCCATACCTTTAATGATTGTTTGTCCGCTTTCAGGATCTGAAGAAACCTTAAATGAAGGGTCTTCCATAGCTAATCTTGATAAAGCTAAGCCCATTTTTTCTACGTCAGCTTTGGTTTTTGGTTCAACTGCAAGTTCAATTACAGGATCCGGGAATACCATGTTTTCCAAAACAATCGGATTTGAAGAATCGCAAAGTGTATCACCTGTTGTAGTATCTTTCAAACCGGCTAAAGCAATAATATCACCAGCATAAGCTTCTTTGATATCATCACGTTTATTTGCATGCATCAAAAGCATACGACCGATACGTTCTTTCTTATCTTTAACAGAGTTATAGATGTATGAACCTGCATTCATAACACCGGAATAAATACGAGTAAATGTCAAAGAACCGACGAACGGGTCATTCATAATTTTAAATGCTAATGCAGATAATGGTTCATTATCACTAGGTTTACGAGTAATAACATCTTCAGTACCTGGTTTTGTTCCTTCAATAGCAGGAATATCTACCGGTGAAGGCAAGTAATCAACAACAGCATCTAACAATGGTTGAACACCTTTGTTTTTGAAAGCTGTTCCGCATAATACAGGAACAAAGTCTTGAGATAATGTACCTTTACGGATACATTTTTTAAGAGTTTCGATAGAAACTTCTTTTCCTTCAAGATAATCTTCCATAGCTTGTTCATCTTGTTCAACAGCCATTTCAACAAGTTGGTTGTGATATTCTTCAGCTTTGTCTTTCAAATCAGCCGGAATCTCGGCGATTTCAATCGGAGCATCAGCTGTATTACCTGTGTAGATAATTGCTTTCATCTGTAAAAGGTCAATAACACCTCTGAATTCGTCTTCTGCACCGATAGGAAGTTGAAGAGCCATCGGGCGAGCACCTAAACGGTCAACAATCATATCTAAACAGCGATAGAAGTTAGCACCGATACGGTCCATTTTGTTGCAGAAACAAATACGAGGCACACCATATTTATCAGCTTGACGCCAAACAGTTTCAGACTGTGGTTCAACACCGGCAACTGAGTCAAACACAGTGATAGCACCATCTAATACACGGAGAGAACGTTCAACTTCAACTGTGAAGTCAACGTGTCCCGGAGTGTCGATGATGTTAATACGGTTACCGTTCCAATAGCATGTTGTAGCAGCAGAAGTAATGGTAATACCACGTTCTTGCTCTTGTTCCATCCAGTCCATTGTTGCAGCACCGTCGTGTGTTTCACCAATTTTGTGGTTTACACCGGTGTAGAACAAAATACGTTCTGTTGTTGTTGTTTTACCAGCATCAATATGTGCCATGATACCGATGTTACGATACATTTCCAATTTATGTGTACGAGCCATCTTATAAACCCTTTCCGATTAGAATTTATAGTGTGAGAATGCTTTGTTAGCTTCAGCCATTTTGTGAGTATCTTCACGTTTTTTAACTGCAGCACCTCTGTTTGCATAAGCATCTAACAACTCGCCGGCGATTCTGTCTGTCATTGTATTTTCAGAACGTTTTTGAGCAGCTCCGATAATCCAACGGATTGACAAAGCCTGACGGCGATCAGCTCTAACTTCACAAGGAACCTGGTATGTTGCACCACCAACACGGCGTGAGCGAACTTCTACCATAGGTTTAACATTTTCAATTGCTTCCAAGAATACTGATAATGGTTCTTGTTTTGTTTTAGAAGCGATAACATCAAAAGCAGAATAAACGATTTTTTCAGCAACTGCTTTTTTACCATCTTCCATTATATTGTTAATAAATTTTGCAACTACCTTATCATTATATTTTGCATCAGGCAGTACAACTCTTTTTACAGCACTATGACGACGTGACATCTGATATTCTCCTATTTAGGTCTCTTAGCGCCGTATAAAGAACGACGTTGACGACGTTTTGACACACCTTGAGTATCCAAGGTACCACGAATGATATGATAGCGAACACCAGGCAAGTCTTTCACACGGCCTCCTCTAATCAGCACCACTGAGTGTTCTTGAAGATTATGACCTTCACCAGGGATATAGCTGATTACTTCAAAGCCGTTAGTAAGACGTACACGAGCCACTTTACGCAAAGCCGAGTTAGGCTTTTTAGGGGTTGTTGTATAAACCCTTGTACAAACACCGCGTTTTTGTGGACAAGCTTTCAAAGCCGGAACTTTGTTTCTCTTCACTTTTGGTGTTCGTGAGTTACGAATTAACTGATTAATTGTAGGCATCACAAATTTCCTTAAAGTTTATTAAATTAACACAAAATACCTGCTCTAGAGAGAATCCCCCTAAAGCAAGTGTGCGCATATTAGCTTTATTAAACGAGAGAGTCAAGAGTTTTTTTCTTTGTTTTTTCATATTTTAAAAACATATTTCAAATATTTGCCATAACCTTTAAAACAAAATAAGTCGGCAGGCAAAATGCTACCGACTTATCATTTTTTAGTTTAATACACTAAAGGCTTTTAGAGGATGTTCTTCTCCGTTACACAAGATGTAGTAGGTTCGTTTTTTTAACAAATGACGATATTCAACCTTTCCGTCACTTTTATGCTTTTTAGGAACATATTTTACCCTTTGCATAACAAACGAATTAACAGGAACATAAAGAAATTCCGGCGTTAATATTCTTTGTCCGTTTTCAACTGTCAGAACAACTCCCTTAACCTTACGCACATTTTTTGTGTAAACGGGAACCTTTCCGACAATAACGCATAGATTATCATACACACAACAAACGGTATCTTTACATTCAACTACAGCCCACTTCTGCATGCTTGCATACGTTTCAAGACTATCACAAAGCTCTTGGCACTTTACTTTTTCTGCCCTTGTTTCAGAATTAACACAAGAACAGATGCACAACATTGCTGCGCACATCAAAAAGACAATTCTTTTCATAAGTTATATTGATTAAACATTAGACAATATGATAAATGTACCTCGGAGCTAAAGCCACATCCTAATATACACAATAATCATTTTATGTCTTTAATTATAATACATTTTGTAACTTTGTCAATGATTAAAAAAAACAAACAAATCAACAAAAAACATTTGACAAATACATATTTTATGTGCAATAATGCTACCGATACACTAATTATTCACCTTTTAAATTTATATTTTATGAGAAAGATTTTTATGTTGCTCGCATTTGTATGCTTGCTCACAGTTTCTTGCAAGGACAAGAAATCTGAAGAAGTTGTTGTTCCTGAGCCGCCAAAACAGGAAGTCTACCAACCGAAGCATCTGACCAAAACAGTTGACTTCAAGAACACTAAAACTTACAACTACTTTAATGCCCCTACCAATGTTGCGGCAAAAGAAGTAGAAGTAAACTACGACAAACGAGAACCGTACACCAAAGCCATCGAGGTAGTATTTATTTATCCTAACGGCGATACGGTTACTTATGTTCTTGAAAACTTCGGTATATGGACCAATGAAAACGGTATGCATCGTGTTCTTACCGATAATGATTGCACGGTATGGATACAGGGACAGACCAAGTCAGGTAAATTCCGCGAATTTGTATTTTTCGGAGACCCTAAACATAACGGGGCAAAAATTTCGCCGAATTCTTACTACAACTTACCGCACGGAGTGATTAAATATCGTAAATAACTCTCCGGTTCGTTTTCAGCCCTGCTTCAAGCAGGGCTTTTTAATATCAATAACTTACAATATAGCAGACTAAACATTTAACAAGTTGACGATTTTTGTTGTAATTTTTAAATTTTCGAGCTATAAGCTTTATTGATTTTTAAATTTTTGAAAGAGAATAAGAATGTCAAATCCCATTGATACAAAAGTAATCAGCAAATTGGCTGAAATACTGGATAAAACAAACTTAACCGAACTTGAATATGAAGACGAAAGCTGCCGCATTTCACTATCCCGTAACTGCAACAGCGCCGTTATTCCTTCTTATGTTCAAGCTCCCGCTCCGCTTACTGCACCGGCAACTGGCGTTGAAACAAAAGAGGAAAGTGCCGTTCAAGATAACACCATAAGTTACGAAAACGATCCAAACACTGTAAAATCGCCAATGGTTGGTGTTGTATATCTTTCCAGTGATCCGACCGCAGATAATTACGTTCACATTGGCGATATGGTTGAAAGCGGTGATACGGTTTGTTTAATTGAAGCTATGAAAACCTTTAATCCGGTTAAAGCTCATAAGGGTGGCAGAGTTACTAAAATTTTGGTTGAAGCCGGCGATCCGGTTGAATATGGCGCCCCTCTTATCGTAATTGAATAACAAGATAGGAAAAATATATGTTTGAAAAAGTTCTGATTGCGAATCGCGGAGAAGTTGCATTAAGGATTCATCGTGCATGTCGAGAAATGGGAATAAGAACGGTTGCCGTTCACTCGGAAGCAGATGCAAATGCCATGCATGTTCGTCTGGCTGATGAAGCTGTTTGTATCGGACCTTCCCGCTCTGCTGATTCATACTTGAATAAACCGGCAATTATTACAGCCGCACATATTACCGGTGCCGATGCCATTCACCCCGGTTTCGGTTTCTTATCCGAAAACGCAGATTTTGCCGAGATGGTTGAAAAACACGGAATTGCATTTATCGGCCCAACTTCTGCACAGATGCGTTTAATGGGCGATAAAATTACAGCTCGTAAAGCGGCTATTGATGCAGGGCTTCCGGTTACCCCCGGTTCTCCTGCTTTAGATACTGTTGAAGACGCTGTTTCTTGGGCCGAAAAAATCGGTTATCCCGTCATTATTAAAGCTAAAGACGGCGGCGGCGGCAAAGGAATGAAAATAGCCTTTGATGAAAATGAGTTAAAAGAAGCATACTGCATGGCTCGCGCCGAAGCTAAAGCAGCTTTTACCAGTGATGTTGTCTATATGGAAAAATATTTGCAAAATCCGCGCCATATTGAGATGCAAATTTTAGCCGATAAGTATGGAAATGTCGTTCATTTGGGAGAAAGGGATTGTTCAATTCAAAGAAACAATCAAAAAGTTATTGAAGAATGTCCCTCACCGGCACTTAACGACACCGAGCGAAAACAAATTGGTGAAGTTGTAAGAAAAGCTGTCGAAAAAATCGGTTATACAAGTGCAGGAACACTAGAGTTTCTGTATGAAGACGGCAAGTTTTATTTTATGGAAATGAATACTCGTCTGCAAGTAGAACACCCGATAACCGAAGCTATAACCGGAATTGATTTGGTTCGCGAACAAATCAGAATTGCAAGCGGTGCCGCTTTAGGATATACGCAAGACGATATAAGCTTTAACGGCCACGCTATTGAATGTCGTATAAACGCAGAAGACCCTACAAACTTTACCCCATGTCCTGGAAAAATTGTTGAATGGCATGCGCCGGGAGGCTTAGGCGTAAGAGTTGATTCTGAAATATATTCAGGCTACACAATACCTCCTTTTTACGACAGTATGATTGCAAAGCTCATAATACACGGCAAAACTCGCAACAGTGCTTTGATGCGCTTACGCAGAGCATTAGAAGAGTGTATAATTATGGGTGTTAAAACCACTATTCCGTTACATCAGGAGATTATTTCCCAAGCCGAATATATTGATGGACAATACAATATTCATTGGCTTGAAAATTTTATGGAAAAAAATAAAAAATAGAGGTATCTAATGAAGAAAGAAATGTCTGTCCGTCAAATCTTTATTGATAGTTTGGAATTTATCGGTAACAACAAATTCCCTCTGTGTTTTATGACATTTCTTTCTTTTATCGGCTCATATATTGCCTCATCTTCAAGCATATCTCTTCGCAATCCTTTTTATGGTTTTTTATACGGAATATACATTTACGCGTTTTATTACCTGTTCGTTGGTATGTATTGCCAAAACAAACCCCTGATAACAAAAGAAAAAATAGTAGATTCGCTAATTAAACTTTTAGTTATTGCCGCTTTATCATTAAGTATACTCATTTGCGGAAAAATATCTTTTCATATAATATACAAAATAGGAAAAGGTTTAGTCGGCTTTCCTGATTTATACCATTGTTTGCAAACAGCATATCGTTTTATGGTTAACCATCCGTGTTTGCGTTTTGTTGTGCATTTAGGCATAACGACACTTTTAAGTATTTCTTGCTTTATTCCCGGTTTTGCATGGGTTGCAACCATTGATAAAAAAGATAATTCCATAATTTCGGCGTATGCAAGAGTAAAGGGAAATTACTTAAAAGTTATAGCCACAATATTTATCTTATTTGGTGTTTTACCATTATTTGTGAGCTTTATTGAGCTAAAATCATCACAGGTAATTATGTCACTTTTGCACTCTTTGTTAGCTGTTTTTCAAATTGTAGCATATTTGCAAATTTACGATAAATTTTATTCTAACGAAGACAACTCATCATTATAGTTTATTTTATATTATCAGCTTCTTTTACCTTAATACTTAAAACTCTTAACACATCATTGATTGAGAGATGGAGGTTGATACCTAAGTTAGCTTTTCCTTTAAGCCAACCCTCAACATTAACACCGATAACATTACCATATTCATCAAGCAAAGGACCTCCGCTTGAACCGTTATCCATAAAACAATCCGTTTCTATACGTTGAGCATTGTTAACATTAGTATATCTGGTTATACATCCTTTTGATAAAACTTGATTCTTATTTCCCGGATTACCGAAACTAAATACTGTTGAACCAATATTTATCTCTCTTGTTCTAATAGGCATCGGATATACTTTATTTTCTGCCGAAATTTTAATAAGAGCAATATCTAAGCTATTTGTTCGAATAACTTCGCCAGAAACTTGCCGCCCAGAAAACAGTTCAATTTTCACAAGTTTTTCTTCTTTAACGACATGCTTATTGGTTAATATAAAACCATCATCAGTAATGAAAAAGCCGGATCCGTGTCCTGTATCCGTTAAGACTTTCACAAATCCCGTTAAAATCTTATCATAATTATCAGAAACAGGTGTTGTATAAAGAGGTGTATTATCTATCAATATGTTTTCATAAGTTTTATCAGTTTCTTCCAGTATATTGCGACCTGTTGACTTCTTAACCTCATCTAAAAAGATTTCAAATACACGTTTTTCATCGGACTGAACATTTTCCAAGCTTACCTTTTCTGCTGCCAATGAAAAAATTGCCGGAGTTAAATTAATCAATTTTTCAATATCTTTAGGAGGGTGAAAACCAAATGTTTTATGATACACATAGGCATATTGATCTTTTCTGAGATAATCAAATTTGGCCTGAATTTTAAAACGTCTAATACAAGCTTTTTCTATATTTTCGATATAATTTGTCGTTCCGCCAACCGGATACGGATGATTTTCAAGTTGAACTAAAAACTCATTAACCAATCTAACATCAATATTATTCATTACAGAGTGTTTATCAGGTAAAAAACTGTCAATTTCATCAAAAATAATCATTGCTCTACGATTTTTTGCTTCTTCAAATGCTTGGGCAATATTTTGTTCAGTTTCTCCATGCCATTTACTTAATATATCAGATGCTCTTCTTTCAATTATTTCATATCCGAGTTCTTTTGCCAGATGACGTAAATATAAGCTCTTACCGGTTCCTGAAGGACCGTATAATAAAATTGAAAACTGACTGGTTTTATTTTCTTTTATTTGTTTAACATACAAATCTAATGAATTATCTTCTATGTTAATAAAGTTTCTGTCAAAATTCACATTATCATCAATATATACTGTTTTTCCGATTGATTTAATGTTTATTTCTTCTTTTAACATCTCATATAATTCCATTTTATCGTAAATATTTAATATTTGCGCTTTTTTCTTGACAATAGCAAAATCTCCACTGGTCAAACCTCCGAGTTTTAAAATCTCGGCAGGAGGCATTAAATTGAATGTATAATAAAAAGCGTATGCAATTTGTTTAGGTTTCAGATAATCAAACCTAAGCTTAAATATAAAACGTCTCAGAATAGCTTTATCAACATTTGAAATAAAATTTGTCGTGGCCATAAATGGACATTTAGTATTTTCTAAACAGGTTAAAAAAGCATTTACCATATCTGCTTTAAAACCACCCTCACCGCTAAACTCTTGCCTGTTTATAGTAACGTTTTCAATTTCATCAAAAATAATAACAGCATTTTTTTCTTCTGCTTCTTTAAAAAGATTCAAAATATTTTTTGCAGGTTCTCCTTGATACCTTGAAAATAATTCAGCTGATGTCTTTTCAATAACATTTTTACCTATTCTATGTGCTAAATATCTTAAATAATAAGATTTTCCTGTCCCCGCAGGACCGGATATAAGCATTGTAAATGGCAGTGGTGATTTTTCTAACTTTGCAGTCAGATCCATTAAGTCTACATTTGAATTAACTAAATTTATATCAAAAAAAGAAACAGGAGCGCTATATGTAAGAAATTTAGGTTTATTGTCTGCTTCTTCTTTTAGCAATTTTATTATATCTGTTTTATCAACAATATTTAACAATGTCGTTTTATCTTTTACTCGCAAAAAGTCTGCATAGACTAAGCCAT
>JBGVOY010000035.1:0-6409 GCA_045126755.1 Alphaproteobacteria bacterium
ATACAGTGTGCGCTCATTTTCTTTACGTGATTTGATATATGAGTGTAAAAATTCTGTTCCTATTTGACTCATAGAGCTATCGGCATTAGGGAAAATTTTGGGAGCAACTTTTTTAAAAATATCTTCCCAACGATCTTCTTCGCCACGAGGTGATGCAGAATATAATAAATCGTTAATTACAACGGCTCTAGCTTCCAAAGGATATCCCCAAAATTCACGATGCATTACTTGTAAGGTTTCAGGTGACAGAGATTTATTGGGATCGAACCATGACGTGTATTTGCGTATTTCTTGCATTTTTTCTTTTAAATGAGCACTATACTCTGCGCATGTAGATATTTCGCCTTTTGACAGTAAAAAGTCTATAAGTTCAGATGCTTCATTGGGGTCATGTTCAAGAACTAATTTAATTCCATCAAAGCCACTAATCATCATGCTGTTTTCAGCTTTGTTGCTAGTGTTCATTTCTTCATAACTTGATGGTTTGGGTTTTATCATCATGGATAATTCTTGTTGAGAGACGAATCTGTCAGCAAACAATTTGGAAATTTCAATTCTATCTGCCAAGCTAACGTTGTCTACAGTTTTTTTATCACCCCATTTTTCTACTTCGTAAGAGCCATGAAGCTTGTTCAAAAACACACCTATTTTTGCGTGTAACTCAGCTGAATTATCATCTATTTTTGAACCACATGCTTCAAAAGCACTTTCCACCCACATTTTTTGAAATTCTCTTCTGATATCAGGGTCAGAAATACGGTGTTCTTTGTTGATAAATATGTCGTACAGACCGTTTCGTTCAACAGGGTCTTTTATGGCTTCAATTTCCTGCATAAAGCCTTTTAACAGTTCATTTTGCATTTTATAGTCATCGGCAAAACCTGATATCTTTGCAATTTGCTGATATGCTCCAATTCTTTGCAATAACGGCAAACTTTTATCAAAAATAACACTGTTTTCAAGCAGCATATTTTTCATTTTTGCTGTTTCATCAGTGTTTTCATATTTTAATGTTTCTAAGAAAATCAATGATGCCTGTAATGCTTTTTTAGGATCTGTTTCAGAGCGAATCAAATCAACCATAAAAGGACCAACAACTTCAAGCTTTCTGATGTCTTTTGATATATTTTTATATACCTTTGCGGCTTCAACAGTATCTTCTGGATAATTTTCTCTGTTTAATAAAAATGGTTCAAATTTTTCTATAAGAACATTGTTGAGAAATGTTGATGTAGAATTATCATTAAAAAATTCTTTTAAAGGAAGTTTATTTGTTTTTCCGTTTAAGATATGGTTTGTCAATGCATATGACAAGAAAATAGATTGTGAAGATGTTAAATCTTTAGGTTTGGTATAGTTTGATAAATCAAGAGGAATACCAATTTTGTGGGATAATAATTCAGAATATAAAGACTGATATTGTGTAAAATCTATGTCTTTAAATGCAGTCTCCGGATTTTGATTAAGGGTATATTCAATGAATCCATACAAGTGGTTTAACTCCGTATGTACCATATCCATAACATCGCATCTGTATGAATTTTGCAATTGTTCAGCAGGAGTTATTTCCAAATATTTTTTTTGATATCTTATAACTTGAGAATTGGTAAAGAGCCAAGATAAGTGAGAATTTAACCGCCAATCATTCTGTTCATATGTTGAATAATCTGATGTTCGAAACTCACCCATATGAAGGCTGTAGTCTCCTGTTTTACCCATTTGGTCGTATATAGCATTAAATACTGCTTCATCGTTATCAACATAATATTTTTCAGATACGAAATCTTTTTCTTCTTCAGTTAGAAAAGATAATATTAAGTCATAGTCAAAACCTAGATATTGATTTGAAATTGGAGACTTATCTTTTAATTTATAATAATCATCCTCCAAAACTTTTTGCAGAGATGCAGTTTGGTATGTTATGTATGGATCATATGTGGATAAAGTTGCTATATACATTTTAAGTCGCCAATCTTTATCCTCTGTTGGTTTGATGTGAGGATATTGTCCGGATGTATATTTTTTCAAACGCTCTAATTCATATATTTTGAAATCTGTTTGACCGGGGTTTTGTTGAATCTCTTGCAACATTGCATAATCTTGCTTGACGATATCAGCAAGATGTTTAAAAAACTCTATTCTTTTTTGTTCAATCAGCTCTAACTTTTTATCTTGAAGTTTTTCAGGAGAAAAAGAATCTAATATATTTCCCTCCTGATCTACAAAATAACACCAGTCTGCCTTTGTTTGGTGTCGATAAGGGTTTTGATAGTCTGCATCATATTGAAGCAAATAAACATTTTCCATAAGGTTTTCTATACTTAGACCAAAATTGCCAATGTCGATTCTAGAATTATCATAGCCATTACCAAAAAGAATCCTTTTCGGTAATTTTTTCACAGTCGGATTTTCGGTCATTTCTAAATTTAATGATGGAAAACTTTGCGGATCGAATTTGTAGAAAAAGTCTGCTATGACTCTGTTATATGACATGTACATATTTTCTGATTTATCTTCAGACCATAACTTTGTTTCCTGATTAAAGTTTTGATGGCTGTATTCCAGAATTGTGATTGCTTTTTGTGAAAAATATTCATCGGCGATAGCGCTGTTTACTGCTTTTACAGCTCGTCTACCGATTTCTGTTTTGCTTAAGTCTATACCTTCTAAAGGGTTTATAGCAATAGTTGCATAATCATGGAACTCTTGCATTTCTGACATTAGTAACCTATCCCAAAATTGTAGAGACAGATCTGTACCATTACTTATTCTTTCGATTTGTCTTCGTTTTTTTTCAGTTTCAATAGCTAATTGAGCTTCATATTCTTCATCGGGAACAATTCTAAACGGATAATTCTCTAAGATGTTTGCTCTATCACGTGTGTCCACTGGCATATAAAAACCACTGCTTATTATGCTGCAATATTCTTTTCCGACAATTTTCAACCATTTTTCATCATTTTCTTTAGAGAAATTTGTGTAGTGTAAGAAAAAGTCAGCATCGCTTTGCTTAATGATGCGTGTGGGCATTTCTTTTCTTAGTTCTTTAATGTGTGCATATACAAGCTTGTCTAAATTATCTTTATGTTTTAGCCATTTACGAAATATTCCGTCTTTTTGCCAAAAGTGGTCTCTCTCTTCTAGGCCTATTATGTATGAAAGTAAAATTTCTTGTTTTTGATCAAGCGGAGAATCGTAATAACCGAGTTCTCTTAGCTCTCTTTCGAACAAAGAAACAAATCTGTTTCCGTTGATGTCGTCTTCGAAAGTTTCTGAAACAGGAGTTGGTTCTATGGTATTGATATCGATATTTTGTTTTTGGTAATCATCTTCTATAGATTTAATTTTAATATCTATTGCATTAAGACGGCTTTCGTTGTTAGGATGCGCATCTAGCGAACGAATTAAAATTTCTTTTAAACTATATAAATGCGCTTCGTTAGTAAATATGTGTTGAGCCAGTTTTCTGGCTTCATTAATGTTGTATCCGGATTTTGCCATCATATCAAGAGAGTTTAAATCTGATGTAGCTTCTTCCATTTTTGAATTGATATGATCACCAAATAAGAAGTCTTGACGTAAGTGACCTAACTCGTGACCTAAGATGTATGCGAGTTGGTCTTCATTTTCCACAATCTCAAGCAAACCCTTGGTCACAAAAATAGTCGGATATTGCTCTCTTTCGTCTTCAGCCTTTTCCTCTTCAGTTCTGTAATCTCCAAAAGTTTCCAGATCTTTTTCATCAAGTATTTTGGGCTTTTTACCGGGAACAAAAGCAGCATTTGGATTTTTATCATCAACTACGCAAAAATAAACGGGATAACGCTCAAAATCAATATCATCACCCATAAGACGCTGACAAATACCCTGAAGATAATCTTGCCTTTGCTGTTCTTCTTCAGCTGTACCTGAAACAACTTTTAATTCTTCAATTAAGTCTGCCGGAATTTTTTCCTTAATTTTAGCAATATCCATCTTAATAGCCCTTATATTTGTACAATTACGTTCAGATTATCACTCTTTTGTCAAAAATGCAACATAATTCTACAATTAAAGTATTGATAAACTATTACACTAATGAATTTTTTGCTTGAAGAATCGGAATTAGTAGTATAAATTTGAGCCGAATTGAATTTTTTTTAATTTTGGTCGTGTTGAAGTCTTGTTATTTTGATACGGCTATGTGTTTAACTTAAAATAGCTGCGAAAGGAGCTTTTCTAACCATGAGTAAATGGGTTTATACATTTGGTAACGGCAAAGCCGAAGGCGATGCTTCTATGAGAAATTTACTCGGTGGTAAAGGTGCCAACCTTGCTGAAATGAACGTGGTTGGTATGCCTGTTCCTCCGGGATTTACTGTAACAACAGAAGTTTGTACATATTACTATGACAACAACAAAACTTATCCTTCAGATTTGAAAGATCAAGTTCGTGCTGCAGTTGCACACGTTGAAGGGATTATGGGCAAGAAATTTGCTGATTCTGAAAATCCGTTGTTGTTCTCTGTTCGTTCAGGCGCTAGAGTTTCTATGCCTGGTATGATGGACACTGTTTTAAACCTCGGTTTAAACGATGAAACAGTTAAGGCTTTGGCAAAAGCTTCAGGTAGCGAAAGATTTGCTTACGACTCTTATCGTCGTTTCTTGCAAATGTTCTCAGACGTTGTTTTAGGTGCAGATATTGATTTGTATGAAGAAGCTTTAGAAAATATGAAAAAATCTAAAGGTTATGCTTCTGATACAGATTTAACAGCTGAAGATTTAAAAGAACTCGTTAAAGAATATAAAGAAATCGGTGCTAAATTAGGTAAAGTAGTTCCTCAAGATCCATGGGATCAGCTCTGGGCAGGTATCGGTGCTGTGTTCGGTTCTTGGATGGCTGCTCGTGCTATTACATACCGTAAATTAAACAACATCCCTGGTGACTGGGGTACAGCTGTTAACGTTCAAACCATGGTATTCGGTAACGCTGGTGATGACTGCGCAACCGGTGTTTGCTTCTCTCGTGACCCTGCAACAGGTGAAAACATATACTATGGTGAATACTTAGTTAACGCTCAAGGTGAAGACGTTGTGGCAGGTATCAGAACTCCACAACCTATGGCTTCTATCAACGACGGTACATCTTTGGAAGAAAAATGGCCTCACTTATATCAAGAATTAGTTGATGTTCGTAACAAACTCGAAGCTCACTACAAAGACATGCAAGATATGGAATTTACTATTGAACATGGTAAACTCTGGATGTTACAATGCCGTAACGGTAAAAGAACAGCAGCTGCTGCAGTTCGTATGGCTGTAGAAATGCAAGAAGAAGGCTTAATCAATAAAGAAGAAGCTATTATGCGCGTTGGTGCAGACCAGTTAGACCAATTATTGCACCCAATGCTTGACCCTAAAGCTAAAAGAAATGTTATCGCAACAGGTTTACCTGCATCTCCTGGTGCTGCTGTTGGTCGCGCAGTATTTAACGCTGACGATGCTGAAGCTTGGGCAAACAAAGGTGAAAAAGTTATACTTATCCGTAACGAAACTTCTCCTGAAGATATCGGTGGTATGCACGCTTCTCAAGGTGTGATTACAGCTCGTGGCGGTATGACTTCTCACGCTGCCGTTGTTGCTCGTGGTATGGGTACTCCTTGCGTATCTGGTTCTACAGATATTACTATTGACTACAAAGCTAAAACCATGACAACAAAATCAGGCGTTGTTATCAACGAAGGTGATTGGTTGTCTTTAGATGGTGCTAAAGGTCAAATCATTGAAGGTGCTATTCCTACCGTTCAAGCTGATACAAACACAGGTAACTTCGGTAAATTAATGGGCTGGGTTGATGAAGTTCGCACAATGAAAGTTCGTGCAAACGCTGAAACTCCTAAAGATGCTCAAACAGCTTTAAACTTTGGTGCTGAAGGTATCGGTTTGGCTCGTACAGAACATATGTTCTTTGATCCGAAACGTATTGCTGATATGCGCGCTATGATTTTATCTGATACAGAAGAAGGTCGTCGTGCGGCACTTGCAAAATTGTTGCCTTACCAAAAACAAGACTTTAAAGACTTGTTCAAAATTATGGATGGCTTACCGGTAACTGTTCGTTTGCTCGACCCACCGTTACACGAATTCTTGCCTCACACAGATGCTGAAATGCAAGAACTCGCTGACAAATTAGGTAAAACTTTAGCTGACGTAAAAGCTAGAGCAGAATCTTTACACGAATTGAACCCAATGTTAGGTCACCGTGGTTGTCGTTTACCTATTACATATCCTGAAATTGCCGAAATGCAAGCTCGCGCTATTTTAGAAGCTGCTGTTGAATGCTCTGAAGAAGGTGTTAAAGTAATTCCTGAAATCGAAGTTCCATTGACAGGTTCTAAGAAAGAGTTGGATATTGTTAAAAACATTATCG
>JBGVOY010000036.1:0-2275 GCA_045126755.1 Alphaproteobacteria bacterium
CCGTCCATATCAACACGGATTTTATTATTTTCATCAAGGCCAAGATTTACGCCTTTAATTCTTTTTCTTTTTTCAACCTCGGTTATTGTTTCAACTTTTATAACATAGTCTTTGAAACGGGCAAAGTGCTCGGGTTTTGTGAGAGGTCTGTCAATCCCAGGAGAGCTGACTTCTAACGAATATCTGTCTTTAATAGGATCTTTTTCATCTAATACGGCAGATAATGCACGGCTGACTTTTGCGCAATCTTCAACATCAATTTCGCGGCTATAATCCTTAACGTCAATCATAACCTGTAATGTGGGGTTTGCTTGACCGATTGTAAGAATACGAATCGTTTCATAACCCAATGCGTCAATAACCGGTTCTAACATATCTTGTAAATGGTGCTTTTGCATTTTCTTCTACTTTCTAAAAAAAGAAGCGGGGTTTTTACCCCACTTCCAAATTGTTATTATTATGAAAGATGTCAAACATATATCATAAAAAATATAAAATGCAAGAACTTTTTTATGTTTTTTCAACAAAAAAGCTCCCCCAAGGGAGCTTAAGATTTAACGTTTGCGCTTAATGTCATAAACATCGGTAGTTGTCGCTTTTACGAGAACCGTATCATTTGTATTAAGGTTTGTGAGCAAATCTTCATCGACAATATATGGTCCGTATTGCTCAAAATCGACTATATACGCATCGTTGCGCTGATAAATACCCTTGATTACCATTGTTTTAGCTGAAAGTTCGGCTATATGATTATTTTTTACACGCTCCAGTATCATATCATTGGTAAGGGAGTATGTGGTAATAATACCGATAGTTCCGCATAAAAGTATTGCAAATGCGCTAAAAGACTCTCTATCAAACAACCACCACAAACATAAAATTGCCGTAAGCAACATTGGCGGTATCAATACAGAAATAACTTGGACAAACAAAGAACAGTCAACACAAATGACAACGAACATTGTTTGCAGCAATATCATTGCGCTGACCAATAAAAGTATCACCGGAGTGTGTTTCTTGTTAGTAATAGCGTATGCCACAAGTACAAAGGGTAGGGCTGTCAGCAACACCATCGAGTAAGCACTTACAGGCTGATGAGTAAACGCTAACCAAGCAAGCGCCGTAATGGTTAAAATGGCTGATGCAATGTAATAAAGTGCTTTTGAGGAAATTCCTCGTTTTTTTGTTTCTTCCATAATTGTATGTTTAAATGAATAATAAAAGTTTGTATCGCAATAATATCGTTATTTGTCAAAATTGTCAATAGTAAAATTGATATTTATTCTACATTTTCGCTTATATTTTCTTCAATTACTTCTGTTTCTGGCGGATTTTGCTCCAAATTTGGTGTTTGTGTTTCAGGAATTGGGGCAACTTCAACACCTTTGTCTTCCGGTAGCGGCATAAAACCTCCGCTTGTGTTTGTATCAGGCTGAGGTGTGGCTGTGTTTGTCGATGCCGGCGCTACGGTATAAACAGCTTCTTCAATTATAACAACACCTTCCGGATTTGACATCATTTTATTGCCTGCTTGGGAAGAATATATACCAAGTCCGCCTAAAACCAAAACCATAGCACCTGTTAAGTAGTAAAATTTATGCATAGTGTTAACTCCTTTGAAAATAAAAATACGAAGCAAATTTATGTTTTGTTTTGATGTTTTCAATCTGATATAAAGAACTAATTTTTGTTATATATGCAAAAAAGCCATGCACTTTGTGCATAGCTCTGCTTTTGCTGTTAGCCGTTAATATGGCTGCTTGTAAAATCGAGTGCTTTGCGCTCCTATCTTTTTTCCCATGCTCTTCTTATTTCCTCTTCCAATTCACGTTGCTGGTCTTCATAAGTATATTCATAAAGACGCTCTCCTAAGATAAGATTTAGACAATTTAATAAGGCTAAGGAGTTTGTTAAAAAAATAATATTTTATGAAAATTTTTCTTGCATATTTGTCAAAATGTGCTATTTTGCTTTTTAAGGACAATTATTAACTTTAAACCATACTATTATGAGTAACACAACATTTTTCGTCGCGATTGTATCTCTTGCACTGATTCTCCTGATTGTATTCATCAAGGAAAAGTTTTTCAAAAAGAAAGAGTATTTTCCTTCCGGAAAAGAAATGCTTTCAGACACTCAGTTGCTGGGGCTGTCTTCAGAAGAATTGAAGACATGGCAGAAAGAAGACCTTAGTTGGCTCGTTTGCTACGTAAGAGGTCAGATGAACTCCGATGACATGAAAGAGCTTTGGGGCGAACTGTATACCAATGCCTCA
>JBGVOY010000037.1:0-5583 GCA_045126755.1 Alphaproteobacteria bacterium
CATTTATATCATCATCCATACCATCAGAATTGAGCATAATTTTCTTAATTTTAACTTCATGCCGAGATTTTGTTTGTAAATCCTGATATAGCAACATACCGTTCTCAATTTTAAAACTCTTCGCAACAACTGATGCCGCTAATGCTCCTTGAGCAACATCAGAAGAAGAGACTTCATTATTTTCCTTCGATTCGCTGACTTTTTTATCTTCCGATACCAATTTAGAAAAAGTCCAGTTATTCTCCCCTTTTTCATTTACGGTTAAATAAACTTTCGGTTCGTTGAGGTGAATTTTATCAATAACGATTTTCTTTTCAAAAAGCGGCAAAATTGAAAAAGCCACATCAATATTTTTCACCTCTATCATATTAGAATTTTTTGCCCAAGGCGCATTCGAGAAAGTAATATCGTTGAGTTCGATAGTCGGAATTAAAGAAATTTTTATCCCCGCATGACCGTTAAGGGCAAGATTTCTTCCCGTTTGCTCATAAACAATTTCAGAAATATGTGTTTTGTATTTGTTTAAATCAAATGTTTTGATAAAAACAAATACACTTACTGCAACTATTAAAAACAGTATGAAAATCATACCGAAAATAATCTTAAAAAATTTCTTCATTTTATTATTTCTCCCTTAATTCCAAACCCAAAAAATTCATATCCTTAACAAAATAGTCAGGTATAGGAGCTTTTACAACCAATCTTTTATTATAAATTGCAGATAAATCTATTTTGTAAGCATGAAGATGTAATTTAGGGCTTAAATTAGAGTGTTTAACTCGTTGCTTGCCGTAATATTTATCATCACCTACAATAGGACATCCCAGATATTCCATGTGTGCTCTGATTTGATGTGTTCTTCCGGTTAAAGGTTCTGCTTCAATAAGAGAGAATTTTTCCCCGACACAATCTAAAAGCTCAAATGCCGTAACGGCACGTTTTCCGTCTTCAACCACTTCCATTTTTTCTTTTATTTTTTCGAGCGGAGCTTTTATTTCACCGCTTGTCAATTTTGGCTTATTAAGAGTAAGAACCAAATATGTTTTTTTTAAGTTATGTTCTCTAAATGCCTTGGTTAAAATTTCGGCATATTTTCTGTTTCTTGCTAAAACCAAAATACCGCTTGTATCTTTATCAATTCGATGCACGAGTTTCGGTTTTTCTTCCAATTCAAACTTTAACGCCTCAAGCATACCGTCGATATGACGTTCCGTATTAGTTCCGCCTTGCACAGCCAGACCTGACGGCTTATTCAAAACAATAATATTGTTATCCTTAAACAAAACTTTTGATTTTATAAATTCGGTGTCAGATTTAGAAACAAACGCCGGATTATTTTGAGCTTTTTCATTATCAAGAGGCGGAATTCTGATTTCTTGTCCCAATGATAACTTCAAATTAGCCTCAGCCTTTTTACCGTCAACTTTAATTTGTTTTGTGCGCAACAACTTTTGCAATCTGCCCATAGTCAGTAAAGGATAATATTTCAAAAACCACCTGTTAAGACGCATTCCGTCATCGGCTTCTTTTACCTTAACAACCTCAACTCCTGCCATTAGCGTCCTCCTTTTTTCTTATTGTTAGGTCTTCCGATAGTTTTGGGAACATACATCTTTTGTTTTTTAACAGGCAATATCGGTTCAGGTTCTCTGTAAAAATTCGGCATTTTAAATTCTAACACCATAGTTTCTGTTTCTTCATCTTTGAATATAAAATCATCCTTTTTGGCTTTTTTTATTCTTTCCTTGAACTCTTCATTGGGAACGACTTCAAGTTCAAAGCCTTGCATAGATAAAGAATCCTTTAAAGCCGGATGAATTTTCTCATACGTTTTTTCAGAAACTAAAATTTTTCTTTTTTGATTATTTTCGCTCATTTTTTGCCTGCTTTTCTTTTCTTAAGTTATCAAAATATTCTATCCGTTTTTTTATCTCACGTTCAAAACCACGTTCAACCGGATAATAAAGTTTAGTTCTTTTTATGCCGTCAGGAAAATAGTTTTGCCCTGAAAAACCGTCTTCCAAATCCTGATCATAAATATAACCCTCTTTATAACCAAGCTGCTTCATCAACTTTGTCGGAGCATTTAATATATGTTTTGGCGGCATTAAAGAACCTGTTTGTTTAGCCAAGTCAAACGCCTTATGCATTGCCTTATAAACACCTGCAGATTTCGGAGCCGTTGCTAAATATGCCGTCAGTTGCATAATAGCCAACTCACCTTCCGGCGAGCCTAACCTTTCATATACTTCAGCACAAGAAAGCGCTTGCGTAACGGCATTAGGGTCAGCCAAAGATACATCTTCAACCGAAAACCTTATTAGTCTGCGCAATATATATCTGGGGTCTTCACCTGATGACAACATTCTGGCAACCCAATATAAAGCGGCATCGACATCTGAACCGCGCAAAGATTTATGTACCGCCGAAATCAAATTATAATGTCCGTCCCTGCCTTTATCATAAACAGGAGCGCGAGAACGAATAATATTTACAATGCTTTCTTTATCAAATACTTCGCCATCTTTGGCATAAGCCCAAACACTTTCCGCCAAGTTTAAAATATACCGACCATCGCCATCTGCGGTATCTTTCATAAATTCTCTGGCCTCAGCATCAACCGGAAGTTTTTGCCCTGTTATTTTTTCGGCTCTTTCCAGTAAAACTTCAAAATCATCAGCATTAAGCCTGTTAAGAACAAAAACCTGACATCTTGACAGCAAGGCGGCATTTAATTCAAACGACGGATTTTCTGTTGTTGCCCCAACCAAAACAACCGTTCCGTCTTCAACATAAGGTAAAAATCCGTCTTGTTGCGATTTATTAAACCTGTGAATTTCATCTACAAACAACAATGTGCCTTTGCCTTGTGTGGCGCGTCTGTCTTTAGCATATTGAAAAACTCTTTTTAAATCGGCAACGCCGGAAAAAACTGCCGAAATTTGTTCAAAATACAAATTTGTATGTTCGGCAATAAGTCTGGCAATGGTTGTTTTACCGCAACCCGGAGGCCCCCATAAAATAAAAGAAGTAATTTTGTTTGAAGCAAGCATTCTGCCTATTGGTGCATCTGCGCCCACAATATGATTTTGCCCCACAACTTCTGCCAAAGTTTGCGGGCGCAACCTATCTGCTAACGGTCTTTTTACCTGATTTGAAAATAAAGTTTCTTCCATCTTTTGTATACCACTATTTACATGGTAGAAAATATATCACACTTTTTGCATACAACAATGTTTATTTTTATTTTGTTCAATAATGTTTTTAACAGTCAACCTTCACGATTTTTAGTGTTTTTGCTTAGTTTGGGCGGAATGTTTTTTGCTTGATTATTTTTTGAATTTTCCCCTAAAGCATTTTTCTTTCTGGTTTCTTGAACAGTTCTTGAATTATTTTCTTTAGCACTTTTTAAGATATTTATTGGTTATAATTTGGCGTCGCATATACCAAGTATCTGGCTTCCATATCATTGCGAGCATAACAATAATATGGTTCTATCGCTAACTTCCTGCCCGAATAAAGATAATAAACCTGATATTATGCAAAAAATAAATGAACTTCGCGGGATAGGTGTATCAAGAACAAATGCTTTAAGACAAGTACACGAACAAATGCCTAGCAAACTTATTTTGCTTAATGAAAATCAAGAGTTGCTCAATCAAGTAAATGAGCAAGATAAAAAGCAAGAAAAAGAACTTAAAAAAGAAAAAACTAAAAAATTAGCCTATGAATATTTTGAAGAACATAATTTTGACTACAAAATTACATTACCCGCGCTGTTTTTGCCCTTTTTGATAAGCAAAAGCAGAAACATCAACTTCTTTTGATTTATTTTTCTTTAATTCTTCTTTTTTACGTTTTATATACTCTTCTTTTTCACGATTTATTTGTTTTTTTATTGCATCGTAATCCGTTAAATCGTATTCAATTTCTTTTTTATCATCATTCAAGTTTGCTGCACGCTCTTCTCTGACAGCCCTTTTTCTCTCTTCCAAAACTTTTCTTACTTCTTCATTGTGTTGCTTGGATATTTCGTCTTGTTTATCTTCTCTTATGGAGCGAAAATTATCCAAAATCTGTTCATCTTTAAGCTCCGGTTTTTGTATAACCGCTCTGTAGATAGACCTGCTCATTCTCAGCAAATCAGAAACGGTAATACCCGGATGTTTTGCCAAGTCCCAAACTCCTGCCGTTCCGCGCCCGTCAAAAAAAGATGCAAAATCAATACCGCGTAATTTACGTTTTTTTCTGTTTTTGGGAGCTAAAATCTGTTTTAACTCTTTTGGTGTGGGCATTCTTCCCAAAGCTTGCGCAATCTGTTCGGGCGATATAATACATTCACTTAAATCCCACTCAAAAATATTAACCCCCGTAAAATCAACTCCGGTAAAATCGACACCTCGCAAATTTACCATACTTAAATCTATCCTGCTAAAATCAAGCATAGTCAGATTTATGCGAGTCAAATTTAATTTATGAGGATAATAAACAGCTAAATATTCTATCAATGCCTGCAATTCATCCAGTGCAATCTGATCCATTTCAACATTTAATAAAATTGCATCTTGAATATCGGCATCAACAAGTGTAACACCGTTCATTTTTGCACCGGTAAAGTTTGTTCCTCTTAATTTTGCACTGGTAAATACGGCATTATTTAAGTTTGCACCGGATAAATCGGCTCCGGATAAATCGGCGGCAGTAAAGTCAGCCCCTTCCAAATCAGCATTTTTAAAATCTACTTCCTTTAAATCTGCCGATGAAAAATTTGCATTTTTAAGCTTTTCGCCGGCATACTTACCGCCTCTTAAGACCTTACCGCTAAAATTTAAATCTTTATCAAGTGATTTTAAAAGAGGACTTACATAAGAAGGCTGTGTGTTAGTAATATCAGAAATCGCTTGCCATGAAAAATTATTGCGAAAAAGCTTTTCAACACTCTGGTCTTCCTCACCTTTTCGTGCATCTTTAACCTTATCTCGCATACTGCCGATATTGAAAGCTTTTTTATCATTATCAAACATGGTTACTAACTCCGCGTCAACTTCCTTAGTTTACTCTATTTTTTTATTTTTTACAAACAAAAAATTTGATTGGCTGTTACGCATCAACAACCATACTCCCAATATTCCGGGTATACAAAATAATGAAGATAGAGCAAAAAACATTGCCCAAGAAACATTTTGAGCTAATATACCGCTTGTAGCCGCAAATAAATCTCGTGCAAAACTCATAACAGAGGATAACAAAGCATATTGAGTTGCCGTATACATTATATTGCAAAGTGATGAAATATACGCAACCAAAGCAGCCGTTGCCATACCTGAAGTAAAGTTTTCTAACGTAATAATTATTGTTAATAAATCCGTATTATAGCCGACTATTGCCTGAACAGAAAAAAACAGTGTAGTAATGCCTTGCAAATATCCGCAGATATAAAGCCCTTTTAATATACCTGTTTTATTTAGCATCAATCCGCCGACAAGCCCTCCTAAAATTGCCGATATCATACCATATATTTTTGTAATATATGCGATTTCGGTCTTTGAAAAACCTAAATCTGAATAAAACGGCAAATACATG
>JBGVOY010000038.1:0-2604 GCA_045126755.1 Alphaproteobacteria bacterium
TAGAGTGGATAAGTCAATAAAGTAAAAAAATAAATTTTGGCGATATGCACAAAATCAATGGGTTGGTGGCTGGGGTCTGTACAGTAACAAAAAGTTGTAAAAAAGAAAAATAAAGTGTTGACAAGAAAAAAATATATGGTAAAATAATAACTGTTCTGTGTAACAGGACACTGCCGAAGACAGTAGGTGCCGTAAGGCATAAGTGATATCGCCTACCGAGGAAATGTATGATAAGACTTTACAACCTCTCTGTCTTTTTGGTAGAGAGGTTTTTTGATGTTTACATCATAGATCGGCGGTTTAATCTATAAGGAGGTAAACCAAAATGGCAAAAGTAGAATTAAAACAACCTATTGTTGACGAAATTAAAGGTTATGCGAAAGACGCAAAATCTGCTGTTATCGTTGATTACTGTGGTTTAACAGTAGAACAGGATACAGAACTTCGTAAACAGTTAAGAGAAGCAGGTATTGTATACAAAGTATACAAGAACACAATGTTAAGACGTGCTTTCGAAGGAACTGATTATGCTCAGTTGAATGATCAGCTAGAAGGACCTACTGCTATCGCATTTGGTTTGGAAGATGCTACTGCTCCAGCAAGAGTATTAAACAAGTTTGCAAAGACAGCAGATGCATTAGAATTCAAAGGTGCTGTAGTAGAAGGAACATTTTATGATGTTGCTGGTGTTAAAGCACTTGCAAACATTCCTTCAAGAGAAGAACTTATTTCCAAGTTACTTGGAAGTATGCAGTCACCTATTGCAAACTTCGCTCGTGTTATCAAGCAGGTTGCTGAAAAAGGTGAATCAGCTGAATAATATTCAGTAGATAATTAGAAATTAAAAGAACAATAATATTAAAATTAGTGGAGGTAATTAATTATGACAACTCAGGAATTTATCGATGCTATTAAAGGCATGACTGTTTTAGAATTAAATGATTTAGTAAAAGCTTGTGAAGAAGAATTTGGTGTATCTGCAGCAGCTGGTGCTGTAGTAGTAGCAGCTGGAGATGGTGCAGCAGCTGGTGAAGAAAAGAGCGAATTCGATGTTGAATTAACAGATGTAGGACCAAACAAAGTTAAGGTTATCAAAGTAGTTCGTGAAGTAACTGGATTAGGCTTAAAAGAAGCTAAAGAAGTTGTTGACGGAGCTCCTAAGGTACTTAAAGAAGGTGCTGAAAAAGCTGAAGCTGAAGATATCAAAGCTAAATTGGAAGCTGAAGGTGCTAAGATTACTCTTAAATAATTTAAGAGATAATTACACTTTAAATAAAAGAGAAAGGATACAAGATTGCTTGTATCCTTTCTTTTTTTGTTTTATAGGAAAATGCGTCCTATAAAGCAAAAGGTGCTATGGGCAGGCTGTTCGATTTAATAAGAAAAAAGACGTTTCATTGCTTCGGATACTTCAAAACGAAGTCCGTCACTACATAGAGCTGCTTTCTGTATAGGTTGATATCCGTATAAGTCGATTAAAACCGGTTGGCAAAGAACGCCGTTAGTTCCGGTCTGTAAATCTGAAAAATGAATAACCAGATTGCTATGTTTGATTTTCTCCTTACTGTCATATGTATAAGGAGAAAAAAATACATCATCAATCTGTATTTGCATAGCACTTAAATTTTCAAAACGGGATGCTATATTGTCAATATACGTCTTATTTTTTTTGTTTTTTTGTGTGTTCATTGTAAAATAAGATGCTGCAGTGTGGTAATCTGGTTTTTTTTGTTCTGTCAGATACTTAGCAAGTTTATAATCTGTGTTACTTTCATATCCGTTTGTAATATAATCAAAAAGTGCATTCATTTTCTGAAAAGTAGTATCTTCTTTTTTATTTTCCATAGTAAGGGAAAAACGAAATTGATTCTTTTTCTCTCTTTCCATTGTCAAAACGAATTGTTCGGTTTCTGATATTTTAAAATAGCAGTCACAGACAAATTGAGTTTCTTTCTTCTTGTTGATTTCTTTGTATTCGCAATCAAGTCTTGTTAATTGTAAATCCCGGCCTTTGAATAATTGAAAAAATTCTTTTTTCAGACGTTTTGCAGTTTGCTTGCGCAGTTTTTCTTCTGTGTTTTTAGAATAATTTTTAATAGGGCGTTCCGTATAAATATAAGAAACTAGTTTTTCCATATCACCATACAAAAAAGTATTGCAGATTTGTTCCATTTTATTTTGTGAAAATACAGTTTCAAAGCTGACACTGCCTTCGTGTTTTGTAACCTGTCCATAAGATAGAAAGGCAAGATATCCTCCAATCACAAGCAGAAGAAACATAACAAATTCTGAAAACACTTTATGGCTTGTGATTTTGTGAATGACTTGAAAAAGCCATGGCTCAGCAGGTTCAGCGGGAGCATCTTCTTTGTTCTCGCCTTCAGCTGGAGCGTCTTCTTTGTTCTCACCTTCAGCGGGAGCATCTTCTTTGTTCTCACTCTCAGCTGGAGCATCTTCTTTGTTCTCACCCTCAGCCGGAGTTTCTTCTTTGTTCTCATTTTCAGCCGGAGTTTCTTCTTTGTTCTCGCCTTCAGCGGGAGCGTCTTCTTTGTTTTCGCCCTCAGCGGGAGCGTCTTCTTTATTCTCGTCCTCAGCGGGAGCGTC
>JBGVOY010000039.1:0-4727 GCA_045126755.1 Alphaproteobacteria bacterium
AATCTACATCAAGAAAATGATGATGTTCAAAAAGAAGAAGAAGAAGAAGAAGAAAAAGAGCCGGAACTTAAAGAAGAAAACAATTTTGCATATCCGTTTGGCGGTTGGGTTAATGAAGAAAATTATAAAAAATAGTCTGCTATTGCTTTTTTTATATTTTTCTTTGCCGGTAAACGCTGCCGAGAAAAATATTTCACTTTATAATACGCCAAAATATAAAGCAGATTTTACGCATTTTGAATATGTAAATCCTAAAGCCCCGAAAGGTGGTAAAATCGTTATGCCCGAATATGGCGGCTTTGACAGTTTTAACCCTTTTATATTTAAAGGCTCCGCCTCTGGCACCGTCGCCGGACTGATATGGGACAGTTTAGGATATTCTCCGTCAGATGATATTGCCACGGTATATCCTCTGATTGCCAAGGAATTTGAATATAACAAAGATTATGTCGGTTTTATATTAGATGAAAATGCCCGTTTCTCCGATGGTTCAAAAATTACTGCCGACGATGTTATTTTCAGTTACAATTCAATCACGCAAAAAGGAGCACCGATTTATAAAGTTTATTATGCTGATGTGGACAGAGCGGAAAAATTAAGCGAAAATCATGTCAGATTTTATTTCAAAGAAGGCTCCAATAATAAAGAACTTCCTCTTATTTTATCTCAACTGAAAATATTTTCAAAAAAAGATTGGGAAGATAAAGATTTTGCAAAACCCACATTAGATATACCGCTCGGAAACGGTCCGTATAAAATTAAAAAATTTGATGCCGGAAAATATATTATATTAGAGCGAGATAAAAACTACTGGGGAAATAATTTACCGACAAGAGCCGGTCATTTTAACTTTGATGAAATTCGTATAGATTATTATCAAGACACAACCGTTACTTTACAAGCACTGTTTGCCGGCGATATTGACGTAAGAGAAGAATATATAGCAAAAATTTGGGCAACCGGTTATGAAAATGAACAAGTCAAACAAGGAAAAATAGTTAAAAAATCTTTTGAAAACAATGAGCCTGCCGTCTTGCAGCATTTTGCTTTTAACTTAAGGAAAGATAAGTTTAAAGACAAACGTGTGCGAAAAGCCATAGATTTAGCCTTTAATTTTGAATGGGCAAATAATAAGCTGTTCTATAATCAATATAAACGTCTAAACAGTTATTTTACAAACACCTCCATGTCTGCCTATGGCCTGCCGGAAGGAAATGAATTATCAATTTTAAATCAATATAAAGACAAGTTAAATGAAAGTGTTTTCACTACCGAATTTTCTCTTCCCGACAATTCCACTCCTTTGAAATTAAGAAACAATCTTAAAAAAGCTGTTGCACTCTTAAAAGATGCCGGTTTTGATTTTGTTGACGGTAAAATGACCGATTTAAAAACCGGCAAACCGTTAAAATTTGAAATTTTAAGCAACTCTGCAAACGGCTCGACCTTCACCAGAGTAATGCTTCCGTTTATTGCCAATTTGAAAAAAATAGGTATTGATGCAACATTTAGAACAATCGAGGTAAATATTTTCAAAAACCGGATGGATAATTTTGATTTTGATGTAGCGATTATGTCTTATCGTATGAGCCAAATGCCCGGTAACGAATTAAGAGAAATGTTCGGTTCACATTCCGCAGATGTTAAAGGTTCATATAATATTATGGGTATAAAAAACGAAATTGCGGATTCTCTAATAGAAAAAATCGTAACTGCACAAACAAAAGCAGAATACGAAGCTTCGGTTAAAGCCTTAGACAGAGTACTTTTAGATGAATATTATCTTATTTTTCAATGGTATTCCGGCGCAAATCGTGTAGGCTATCGCAATCGTTTCGGTATACCTCAAACAGATATAAAAATCGGCTATCAACCATTTTTATGGTGGGATAAAAGTTTGGAGTAAAATATGAAAAATTACATAATTAAAAGACTTTTCCTTATTCCCCTTACTTTGCTCGGTATTTTAGCAATAAATTTTGCTATCATACAGTTCGCACCGGGCGGTCCGGTTGAATATATGCTCGCAAAATATCAAGGCCTAAATGTCGATTCCAAAGCTCAATTTACCGCAACCGCAAATGTTAAAAATACATCATCTCAAACACAATACCGAGGTTCACAAGGTGTGCCTGAAGATTTAGTAAAAGAACTTGAAAAACAATTCGGCTTTGACAAGCCTTGGTATGAACGTTTTGTTAAAATGATAACAGATTATGCTTGCTTTGATTTCGGTCGCAGCTACTACAAAGACAAAACAGTAGGAGAACTTATATTGGAACGTATGCCTGTTTCAATATCTTTAGGCTTGTGGTCAACACTTATCATATATCTTATATCAATTCCTTTGGGTATAAAAAAGGCCTTAAACGACGGTTCAAAATTTGACATTGTATCATCTTTTGCCGTCATATTCGGTTCGGCTGTTCCGGTATTTTTATTTGCCGTATTTTTAATCGTATTCTTTGCCGGCGGAACATATTTTCAATGGTTCCCTCTACGAGGATTAACTTCAGACAACTGGGAAAGCTTAACAACATTACAAAAAATAATTGATTATCTGCATCACATAACTCTACCTGTTTTATCAATCGTAATCGGCGGTTTTGCTACATTAACAATGCTAACAAAAAACTCCTTTCTTGATGAAATAAGCAAACAATATGTTTTGACAGCCAGAGCAAAGGGCTTGAACGAAAATCAAATTTTATACAAACATATTTTCCGTAACGCCATGCTGATTATTATAGCCGGATTTCCATCATTGTTAATTAAAATGCTTTTCACCGGTTCGCTTCTTATTGAAGTTGTTTTTTCATTAAACGGTCTAGGTCTTTTAGGTTATGAAGCAATTATGACCAGAGATTATCCGGTAATATTCGGAACACTTTATATTTTTGCACTTTTAGGTTTAGTATTAAAACTCATAAGCGATATAACTTATTCATTAGTTGATCCCAGAATTAACTTTGATAAAATTTAATAAGTATTATCAGTTTTTTTAAGCTATATACATATTTAAAATCAAAAAAATCTCTGTTTTAACACAGAGATTTTTTTAATGCGATTTTCTTCTGAAAAGCTCATCAAATAAATATGCTTCTTTTGATAATAGCTTCAAAGAATAATTCCCGTTTTCAATTTCATCACGAATAAAAAGCAACTGATTTTTTATCTCCTCGTCGCTCATCTTACTAATTTTATGCCTTAAAAAATACCGCCGTATAACTAAAAAAACTATCACAGGGGCAACAATACAAATCAGTAAGGTAAAAAGAATACTTATAATCATAATACAAATTTTGCCGTTATGGTAGCAAATTTCGGCAGTAAAAACAAGAGCTATTTAATATTTTATAAAATTAGTGCTTGCATTGTTAAATTTTTTAATGTATACATTCTACTTATTCCACTAAAAGTTGTAATTTATAATTTGGAGATACAATATGACGAAACTCACAAATCGTGTAATTTCTGTTTTTGATAAAAAGACAAGTATGCGTCTTGCCGCACTTGAATGGACAGCTGTTGATGATATTTGCAAAAAAGAACATATCAAGCGCAAAAAACTTTTTGAAATAATAGCCGAAAACAAAGACCCGAAACTTGGGTTAACCTGTTCGGTAAGGCTTTTTGCCATAACATATATGCACAATATGCTAAAAGAAAACGGAGCATACTCTAACCAAAATAAATCTAACTTAAATACCGATTACAAAAAAATTTTCAATACACTTTCATATATGGCATAAACTTTTGTGTTATTGAAAATAGTGCAAATGCACATAAATGTTATCAAAGGAGAAAAATTATGCTCAAATATATTACTTTGATAACCTTTTTTTGCACAACGGTATATGCACAAGAACCAACCGTAATATACGGAGCATCTGAGCTTCCAGATAAAGAAAAAGATGCGTATTTGCTTGTTCAACCCGATAATGCTCCCAACCCGCTCGGAGACCCTATTGTTTATGTACCTCAAAAAAACGAGCAACAGCCAAATATGCAAAATATAAGCAGTTCTGCATCTAATCAGGAACAAAGCTTAAACCGGATAAATCAGGCGGCAAACCCAAATCCGCCGCCTTTCCAAGAAACACCTCAAGAGCAAAATAATCAAATTGATACAACTTTATACCAAGGAGGTAACAGAATATACGATATTCAGTCATATCCGCTCAAAGATATAAATAAAATTACAGAGCCCAATATTCAGCCCACAATTACGACATATCCGGCATATTAAACTCGTTCATATTCAAAAAACACCGGTTTTCTGCCTTCCCTTATGGCTTTTTGCTGATATTTTGTTTTTACCCAATCGGCAGGCTCATTTCGCCAATCAGCAGAAGTTTTAGCAGTCCATTTAAAATCAGCACATTCGTGCATTTTGCGTAGTGTCCAAGATTTATACACCTTGTGATCAGTTGCAATTCTTAAAATTCCGCCTTTTTTAATTATGCGAGCAAGCTCTTTTAAGTTATCCGGATTCACAAACCTGCGATCTGCGTGCCTTTTTTTAGGCCACGGGTCCGGAAACAATAAAAACACCCTATCAACAAAACCATCCGGAATTTTGCTAAAAAGTAATCTGGCATCATCATCAAAAATTCTGATATTATCTTCTCTGTTTTCCGTTAATGTAAATTGTTCGGGCAAATCTTTTCCTTCTTTTATCCCTGTAATTAAAGTCAATAAATTTGCAACACCGTTTTGAAAAACTT
>JBGVOY010000040.1:0-12214 GCA_045126755.1 Alphaproteobacteria bacterium
GAAACGATTAGTATACTAGATGTTTGCAAAAGATACTTAAATCCTAATAATACGTTAGATCCGGAAATTTTTGATGAAACAAAAAAAATGCATTCCGATTTAAGGAAAAAAATATTAAAAGTAGCTGATATTATTGTAAAAAATTCTATATATTTTATACCAGGTCTAAGATATCACGATATATGCCTGATAGGTTCTTCTGCCGGATATCATTATCACGAAAAATCTGATTTAGATATCAGAATTATAGTAAGTAATGGAAATTGCGATTTCCTTACAAAAAATCCTGATGGTTTTAGAGATTTTATAAATACAATAAAAAACCTTTCTCCTTTGGATCAAAATTTTTTTGTTAACGGGCGTTTTGTTGATGTTAAGCTAAATACTCCGCAAACAGGAAAATATATGGGGTTATATTCTATCAGTAAAAATATATGGATTAGCGAACCCGACAAAACAGATCTATCCTCGTTAAACATAGATGATATAATGGATGAGTACACAAAACGTTATAATTTGATAAGAGAACATATTTTAAACATAAAATTAACCAATGCCCTATCAACATTGGAAGGAATATATGAGCTACAAGAATATCGCGAAAATATACTTCGCTCATCATATATATCATCCAGAGAGTTTGTAATCGCCAAACTTTTACAAAAGAGTGGCATTACGAGAGAAATAGCAATGCTGATTAAAGAAAGTAAAATAAATGTATTAAGCCTAGGATAATATATTATGCAGGAAACAAAAGAAGATATAATAAAAATAATTTATGAGTTGCTTAATATACACGACTGTCTTACTCCTGACCTATTTGATAATAACAATTTATTACTGCCACACATTCAAGAAAAATTGTCCGATGTGTGTTCTTTTATTAAAGGTATAGCTTTTCCTTTTTTTAAAAACATAAACTTAGTTGACATTATTCTTACCGGTAGTGTTTGTTCGTATGCTTGGAACAATAAATCGGATATAGACATCTTTATTATTGTTGAAGATATTGCTCCCGAATATCCGCTTTTAGCCGCAAGAATATTTGATAACATATCGATGTTCCTTTTAAAACAAATATGGAAACCATTCATAAAAGGGCATCCGCTTGATGTTTCTATTATACCTGTCGGTAAATATAAAGATTTTTATCAAAACAACACCAATAAAAACAAGATAGAATCGTATGCGTATGCTAATTATTCCCTTCTACAAAATAAATGGATGTATGAACCGATAAAGTCTAAATATCCGTTCACAAAATCTGAACTTTATGATGAATACATAAAACTTGGAAACGAACTAAAAAAATATACCGACAATTTAGAAAAAACGCCCAACGGCTTTTTAACTCCCGAGAGCCAAAATAAATTAAGAGCTCACACTTCCAACATTAAAAAAGAAGCCTTTTTATGTAAAGAATATAATGAATTACACGAATACGCTTTACAATATAATACTTATCGTGTGGCTAAAAAGCTTAAATTGTTTCTTCCGTATCATAAGTATATTTCAGATTCATTTAAAAATCTTACAGGAGCGAAATAATGAAAAAATGGGTAGATATGCGCACTATTTGCACACAGCTTTTAACACCTAATAAAACATTAGATCCGCGTATTTTTAACTCTCAACAGCGTATGCATTCGGATATAAGAAATAAACTTATACAAATAGCTGAAATTGTTGCAAAAAAATCTGTTTTATACATTCCCGGATTGAAAATTCATGACATTTGCCTGAGAGGCTCTTCTGCGGGATATATATATCACGAAAAATCTGATTTAGATTTAAAAATTATGATTAACAGTGAAAATTGTAATTTTTTAACCGATAACCCTGATATGCTTATGCGTTTTTTTCTGCAAATGTATCTTATAAATATGATGGATCAAAAATTTTTCATTAACGGACGTTTGGTCGATATTAAAATTGAACCTATAAGAACAGGCGAGTTTGTCGGATTATATTCAATACACAATAACCGCTGGATAAATAAACCTGACCGAAATGCTATTTTATCGCTTAATGTTGATGATGTAATGGATAAATATTCCAAAAAATATTACGAAATCAAAGAACACTTAAGACAAATATCCCAGTCAGGAGAAATAAATACGTTAGAAGGAGTTTATGCCCTGCAAGATTACTTTGCCGATATGTTCAGACTAAGTTATACCACAATAGATGAATTTATGGCATTCAAACTGTTACAAAAAAGAGGTGTTGTAAATGAAATAAGAAATATGCTGAATGCAGGGATTAAATCTGCTCTAAGCATTTAATAGCCATAATTGGCGCGTCTTTGACTGGATATACTTAACAGCTTACCGATTGTAGTTTCAATATCTTCTTCTTGTTTTGATTCGATTATTTCAATAATTTCTTCTTCTCGTGCAGTTAAATCTCTGGTAATTCCTATTGAGTTGTAATAGTCATTTCCGTAATTAAATAAGTTTGCGGCTTTAACCTTATCGCCTTGTGAATAATAATGCTGAGATAACTGAATATTGGCATTTGCTATTTGGTGAGGATATATATCTTCATCAGCAATATTTATCACATTTTGGTATGCCCAAATTGCCTTACTTTCAAATCCTGATTTAGAGTAAGCATCAGCCACCCTGCTCCACGCATTGACGTTTTTAGGCGATAATTCGATAGCTAATTCAAAAGAACTTACGGCTAAAGCCTTGTCATTAAGCAACGCAAGTGTTCCAAAAGTGCAAGCATAATTTGATGCTTCCATAAATGCGATATCTCGTTTTTGAACAATTTTAACATTATGTCCTTTATCAATACTGGAATTCATCAATGCTTCTAACAAGGATAAACAGTATGAGGTATCCCCATTTGCTAAATTATATAAAGCTTCATCTGCCGTAGGTAAATATGCAGCATCAGGCAGATTTTCAAATTTTCCGTTATTGCACAAAGAAATAAAGTTTTTTGTAGCATCAATAAGCTGTATTACATCTTCTTCACTTGCATTATCGCCGCATCTTCCTCTGAGTGTTTGAGCAATTTTTCCGCCATCTATGTTGCGAGCAAACATATTCAACATAAGTCCGGTCATAGAATCGAGAGTTCTGTATGTCGGTTCATATCTGAAAGCATCTATACCGGCCATATTTTCATCTAATTCAACTATTTGACCTTTACGCCAATCAAATTCTCGAGGTTCTCTTGCTCTTTTTCTTGGTTCATTTTTCCGTGCATACGAATTGTAGTTACTATCCATCATATCGGATCTGTGATACATTCCCGGTGTTTGAGCATCTCTTCTACTTTCTTCTATCTTGCGAGCATTTTTTTCCCGCATAATTTCTTCTGCTTCACGACGCTTTTGAATAGCCTCCATTTTTTGCCTATTCTTATATTCTTCAGCTTGCTTTATTTTATTAGATTTTTCGATTTCTTTTTCTAAATATTCTTCTTTTGCTCTTTCTGTTTCCAACTCATTTACCAAATCTGACGAATTTACTTTTCCTGAAGACTGAATACTCGGAGAAATGTCATTTTTAATAAATGATAACAGCGATTTAATGTATAAAATCACAACTAAAAACAAAAATAACACAAAGGCCAAAAGCAGCAATATTATTGATACGACACGCAAATTATCGGTTCCGGAGAAATGTCTTTGAAAAAAACCGGCCATACCGCTTAAGTTTTGCGTGATCGCAACACTAAAACGTGAAGAAGTAATCAAATAAAGCACTATATTCTTAAATATCAAAACGTCCTCTCTGTATTTTTTAAGAATAACTTATCTATGTATACCCGTAATTGTTTAAATATTACTTAACTTCTAATCCTTAAGTGTTTTTTTTCATATATTTAGTTATAAGAGCGCACAGTTCTTTATCTCCGTTCTTTTCAGCGCTTTCAAGCGCCGATTGCAAATGAACAGAGGCATCATGGTTGTGTCCTCGTCTTAAAGATATAAGCGCTAAATTTACGTAATCGGCAGCCGCTGCCGAATAACGCTCGTTACACTGTTCCATATTAAGAGCTTTTTTAAACAACGCCGATGCTCTGTTAAAATCTTTCAATTTAACGTAAATCATACCTAAGAGCGAATATACTCCGGCAATATGAAAGCATGTAGGATGCTTCTCATAACTATCTATAATTTCACGGCATATTTTTTGCGAATTTTCATAATCTTTAATACAAAAATATGATTGAGCTAAAACAAATCCGCAATCTTGAAAACCTGAATAGTTTTTTGTTTTCAGATAAAGTTTCATTGATAATTTTGCGCTGATATAAACTTCATTATATTTTTTTTGTAAATATTTTATCAAAGAGATTAGCTCATAAGAAAACGCCATACCGCGAATACTTTTGTATTTTTCATGTATTTCCAATGCGTTATTTGCATATTTCAAACCTTTGGAATATTTTTTTTGTAATATAGCCGACAAAGATTGCTGATTTATAATTTCTGCCTTATGAACATATTTTTTATATTTACTAAATATTTTTTCACTTTCAGAAAACAAATCTTTTGCTTCATCAAAACGCTCTTGTGCAACAAAAAGCATTCCTTTTAATGCTTTTACGTTTGCCATATTTTCATAAGATTTTAACAATACATAAATTTTTTCGGCCTCGTCATACATTATCTGCGACACATCAAATACCATACTTATGCGATATATTTCGCCTAACAGCAAATAGCTTTCGGCTTCTTCATAAGGTAAATCGTATTTTTTAAATATTTTTGCCGACATTACCGCATTTTGACTCGCCGATAACATATCCGAATCTACCATAGCAAGTATAGCCTCAAGTTTTAATATGAGTGCTTTTTGCAATTTATCAGCTTTGCATTGTTTTATACTTGTAAGCACTTTTTTTAGTTTAAGATAATCAAATTCTTTTGCATATATCAGAGCTAAGGCCAATAACGGCAATATATCCGCACAATTTGTTTTAAGATATGTTTGCAAATTTTTCTTTGCTTGCTTTAAGTTAAAGTGAGCAAGAACTATATTCGATAAGCTTTCGTTCAAAGAGGAAAGCCTGTTTATAAAGCCGGCATAATCAAACGAATCTAAATCTGATAACAGAATATCTTTATTTTTTTTCGGTAAAGAATACACAAAATCCGACACTTTTATTATCAAATATGAGGAAAAAATACAATCAAAAGAATTTTGCCGGCAAATTTCGGTGAATTTTCGAAGTATATAAGCTCTGTATAACTTGCGGCGCAATATATTGCGAAAGCCGACAAGACTCGCGATAATAAAAATTATTAAAAATATTACACTTATTTCAAAATATTTCATAAACATTTACACTAAATTAGTTTTTTCGACTTTATAATTATACAAACTAAAAATTTAATTGCAAAAGGATTTTATAAAATGGCTATAACAAAATTATCACCAGAACAGCTTTACAGAAAATGTGATCCGTCTAAATTTGACTTTAATTCCACAGCCGATTTGGAAGAACGATTGTCAGCACTCGGTCAAGACCGAGCAATAAGTGCCGTTGAATTAGGTATTAACATTAAATCAAAAGGCTATAATCTTTTTTGCTTCGGACCTGAAGGAACCGGAAAAATGAGTTTGGTAAAGCGCATTTTGGAAAAGGAAGCTGTTTTACGTCCTACCCCCAGCGACTGGGCGTATGTATATAATTTTGATGAACCGCACAAGCCAAACGCAATATGCTTTACTGCCGGAACAGCCGTTAACTTTGCAAAAGATGTCGACGATTTGATTGATGAATTGAGAGATTGCTTACCGTCTATTACCGACAGTGAAGAATATAAAGCGGCACTTGAAATCATAAAGCAAAAATACAAAAATAAAAAAGACGATTACATAAAAATTTTGCAAAAAAAAGCTCGAGGAAAAAGTGTATCATTGTTGCACATGCCTGTAGGATTGGTTGTAGCCCCTGTCAAAGACGGAGAAGTTTTAAGTCCGGAAGCTTTTGAACAATTATCTCCGGAAGATAAGAAAAAAATCACCGAAGACTTAAATGCTATGCAAATTGAAATCGAAAACTCTACACAAGACTTACCGCAATGGGAAGAAAAACAACGTGAAGAAATTGAACGTTTGAGAGAAAAAATGGCTAAAAATCTTATCAGCAGACCTATAGATGAGCTAAAGCATCAATACAAACAATTTCGTGGCGCTGTCGAATTCTTGAAATCGGTTCAAAAAAATATTCTTGACTGTATTGATGAGTTTATGCCCGACAGTCAACCGATAAATAACGCCAATGAAGAAGATCCGTTAAGTCAATTATTGAGCAGAATGAACAAAAACGAAGAAGATAAGTTTGCAAAATTTAAAGTAAATGTAATTGTAAAAAATACACCTGATGCAGGTGCTCCGATTGTGTTACTTGACCATCCTACACAAGGAAATTTAGTCGGTAAAGTTGAAAGAGTTCAGCAATATGGTGCTTTATTAACCGACTTTACGCTTATAAAAGCAGGAGCTTTACATCAGGCTAACGGAGGATTTTTGCTTATTGACGCAAGAAAACTTTTAATGCAACCATATGCATGGGATTCATTAAAACGTGCATTGGCATCTAAATCAATCAAAATAGAATCGCCAAGCGATGAAACCAGCTTTACAACAATTTCTCTTGACCCGGAACCAATTGAGCTTGATGTGAAAGTTATTTTGACCGGTGATGAGGAATTATACGAACTTTTAGCAGAAAGAGATCCTGACTTTTCAGATTACTTCAAGGTTGTTGCAGACTTCGGAATTGTTATGGACAGGACCGATGAAAATGAAATTGAATATGCAAAACTTATCGGTTCTCTTTCAAAAAAGAAAAAAATTCGTTCATTAAACAAACAAGCAGTAGCCAAAGTAATTGAATATTCATCACGTTTGGCTGACGATTCAGAAAAATTAACGGCTCATATTGCCTCAATCGGCGACTTATTAAGAGAAGCTGATTATTGGGCCAGAAAATCAAATGCAAAACAAATCGGAAAAAATCATATAATTCAGGCTATTGCACAACAAATATATCGCAGCGACCGAATAAATAAAGCAATGCTTGAACAAATTGATAAAGGCACAATCCTGATGGATGTTGAAGGCCAAAGAGTGGGACAAATAAACGGATTGGTAGTTTATAATTTTTCTCGAAACTCTTTCGGTAAACCGGCTCGCATTACTACACAAGTTCGTATGGGAAAAGGCGAATTTGTGAATATTGAACGTGAAGTTGAAATGAGCGGTCCTATTCACACCAAAGGTGTGCTTATTTTACAATCATTATTGTCAAATCGATTTGCAAAGCGCAAACCGTTATCACTATCGGCATCCATAGTTTTTGAACAATCATACGGCGGTGTTGATGGAGATAGCGCTTCGTCTACCGAATATTATTGCTTATTATCGGCGATATCCGAATTACCGATAAAACAAAGTATCGCGGTAACAGGTTCAATTAACCAATTTGGCGAAATTCAACCTATCGGCGGTGTTAATGAAAAGATTGAAGGCTTCTTTGAAGTATGTAAATACAACGGATTGACAGGCAAACAAGGTGTGATAATACCCAGAACGAATGTCAGCAATCTGATGTTAAAAGAAGAAATTTTAGAAGCAGTAGAAAACAAAATGTTCCATATTTATGCTATAGATGACGTGGACGACGGAATTGAAATTTTAACCGGACTTCCGGCAGGAAAGCCTGATATAAACGGTAAATATCCTAAAGGAACGGTAAATTACTTAGTTGCAAAAAATTTAGATGAATATTATAAGCATTATGTTCACTATGCTAAAGAAACTCAAGGCTGTCTGGGAAAATAAAATAAAATGTAAAAATTTTGTTACATTTTCTTGACAGGGCTATGAAAATATGCTACATTGTAAGTAATAATTAGATTTGGCTAAAGGAGAATAGTCATGGTTAACGAAATTTCATTGAAGAAAGCACGCGACTTGAGAGGTAAGTCTATGTCTGTCGGTATGCGCTTTATGCAAGAAAGAGTTACTGCAGAAAAACTTGCAGATAACTACAATGCGTTAAACTCGGCTAAATCCCAAACCAATCAAGATAACGATAAAACGCGCAATTCATAGTAAATCTTCTTATACTCTTAACCACCGAGAAATCGGTGGTTTTTTTTTGCACTACGTCAATATTAAAAGTGTTGTTCTTATATGGTTCTGGTTCGAGAAGATAAAACAGAAGCTATACGTTTATCTATGCGTTTTTGCTCTCTTACGGTTCTTACGCCATCCTCATCTGCAGTCTTAACAACATCAAGTATTTTCTTTATATTTTCCGTTGCTTCTTCTACCGTTGCGGCATCTGCTGTCAATAAAAAAATAAATTCTTCTGCTTTTGACATGCTGTTTACTACATCTTCTTTAGTTTCAGTTAAAGTTCCTGCGCCAAGCCTAAAATCCGGATTTATAACTGAACGAACATCGCCTAAAGCCGTGTCCTTAAACGCCATATCTACTCGGCGATAATATTCTTGAGTGTTTAGTTCATTTTCAACCACAGCACCGGCTTGTCTGCCTATAGCATGAGTTCTTTTCATAACTTGATAGTAGTAATATTGACCTTTTAGATTATTTTCTGCTAAAAAGCCCAAATAAATTGCCTCTGCAAGTTTTAGATTACATTCTTGTGTTTGTGCTTTATCAGGATTACTCGTAAGCCACTTTTTAAAATTTGTTAAATCGCCTGAATTTTTCCCCTTGATATCATCTACATTACCGGTTTTTAAGTATTTATCAAATGATACTTTTACCTCTGCCATCGTTGCTTTAATTTCATCCAGCATACCAAGTTTTGCCGACTGTTTTCCGCTAATGATGCTAACTTTATTAATTCCCTTTTCATCCCATTTCTGATGGCTTTCTTCATGATTAAAGAGCGCTTGCAAACGTTCAGGATTTTCTTCAATATCTTTTAATAGCAGCATATATGCACAAGTTGTAATTTGTTCCGCATCACCGTTTTGTCTTGCTAAAGCCAACCTTTTAAGTATACTCTCTCTTGTTTCGGCACTTCGATGAACTGTAATAATATTTTTTCCTACCATGTAAGTTGCCAAACTGTATTTACCTGTTTTAACAAAATCTACAGCTTCATCCCAACTCAGGTCTTTATAAATAATTGTACACTCCTTAGAAAAAATTTCTTCATGCAGTTTATTTTCTTCTGCTGTTAATTTATAACCTTCTAAATTTTTTTGTGTAAGCATCATAACTTTACCGTCAGCACCCGTGATTTCATACACGCCCCAATCATCGTTTATTGCATGGTTTTTATCGTATTTAATGGTTAGCTCAGGTTCCGGCTTTGTTTTTGCATTTATTTTTTTTGATTTGCTTGTTTTGGCAGTTACTGGTAAAACACAAAACACAGCACTTAAAAATAAGGCTATTCTTTTTAATTTTCTGCTATTTTTAGCTTCATTGTGCTGCACTTTATCTTACCTCTTTTGTAGTACCGGTAACTGCCTGACTTATAATTGACGGTAAAACTTCTTTAACATCTGTTTTAGCTTGTTGAAGCTGTTGAGATTGTTGAGAATGTTTCTCCTCTATTTTTCCTCTGGCTTGGATTTCCCTTTCTTCAATTTTTCTGGCTTGTAATCTGGCTTTTGTTTCTTCTTCGGTCAAAGGTGTAAACACACATCTGTATACTTTAGAGCTTTCTCCCGTTTTACTATCTTTATTCATTACATATGCTAATTCTACCACTTCTAAATCTACTTTTGCTCTACCTCTGAAATCAGAATCAACTCCGGCTATTTCGCCGTTTTTAACTTTGTCTGACATTGTCATTATATATTTAAAACTAGTTGAATCTCTTAATTCAGCGCCCCATGTTCCACCTGTTTTTTGAACATGCTGCATCATTTCGGTTAACAGTTTAAAGCCTGTTTTCCCTCTATATTCAGGTGATACTGCCATATCCGTTATCCAATTTTTAACAGGTTTTTCCTCGTGTGTTTCACGAGATTTTTCAGTCCAAATCACATAGCCTAAAACTTCATTACTACGGTTTACCAACACAATTCCCTTAGCATCCTTTGGTATTTCTAAATGTTGTGAGCCATCCGGAAAAGCTTTTGCTGCAACCTTAGACATTCCTGCCTTATGTTTTTCCAAGTCCATTCCGACAATCATTACTTCAGGAAGTTGTTCCGGTGTTGCTGTAGGATTTTTTAACAACACATATTGAGTGCTCGCATCAGAATATCCGGAATATCCATGTGGTAGAGCTTCATTTTTTACGGCTTTGCTATCTTTTCTTTCACCCAAATCAGGACTGTAGCCCATTCTTATTTCCGAATAGTTATCTTTGCCCAAATCTGCTACCATCGCATCAAATACTTCATTAACGGATTTTAGTTCATATTTATAACCATTATTTATTTCAACATTATCAAATATAAGTTTTTTATATTCTCCGCTTTGAACTTCATAACACCAAGAACAACCTTGCATTTCCCACACTTCTTGCTCTGTACCGAATTCATCTTTTACTTTGGTTTTTCTTTCAAATATCACACAACCGGAATCAGGGTTTAAGACACTATCTATCGCACATGTTGAACCTGCACTGCCATAACTTTGGCAACATTTTGCTCTGTCTGACCAGTTTCCACCTGCATATAACGGCCTTGGGTCATCTTTATCGGCAATATAACAACGCCAATTTCCATCTTTACTGTAATGTTCTTTACGCTCAAACCTTGATGGTGTTAATTTACCACGCACATATATTGCTTCAGCTTCATCGTATATTTTTTGATTTGAAATATATTTACCGTTTGCCTCCATAAATTCTATGTTTTCACCATTAAATTTATACGCATTGGCTGCCTCTACAATTTCCTTAAAACCGCCGGCTTTAACCTCTATAGGAAGATTATCCCAACGTGATGCCACTAACATCAACTCATCAACAACTTTTACACCATTTCTATACCCCGCATTATCAAGTTTAGGAACTTGATGCTCAACTCTGATAAACGGTTGCCCGCTTTTACCGCAAGCCAAAATATTGGGGTTTGTTCCTAATAATGAACTGTTTATTTTCTTTAATAAACCTGTCCTGTCTGTGCTTTTTAGTGCATCTGACATCCAAGCGGTTGCTTTTTCCATTCCTATAGGTCGCAATTTATCATAATCTATGTAACCGATTACCCCTCTTAAATTGCCTTTAAGACCGCGTTCTGTTATACCAAGTTCATCGTAGCGCAATCTGTTTTCTTGTCTTTTCTCCGATGATATAAGCTTGTTGTTCCTTTTTGAACTTAACTTAGCTCTTTCTTGCTGTATAGGATGTAATTGTGTTCTAAGCTTTTCTTCTTTTTCTTGAGCCTCTTTCCTAACCTCCGGCATCATCTCTTTTAACTTGGGTAATTGTTCATTATATTTTTCTATCACATTAAAATATTGCCTGTAATTTTTCTTATATAATACCGCAACATTTATTGCCGATTCAAGCAACCATTCTTTGTTACGCTTATAAACTTCTTCTTTGCTTAAATCCGGATGAGCTTTGCATTCTTGTAAAAGCATATATTCTTTTATTTCATTATATGTGCCGGGATTAAACTCTGCGATATCTTTTATCGGCAGTTTATCATCATTAAACATAAGGCATAAAATTTTTTTATCCTCATTATCCAACTGCTTGGTGCTGAATATGAAGTTAATTCGTTTTTCTTCTTCATCTTGCAATTCGCTCAATACTGAATATTTTGATAAATATATGTCTTCACAAGAACTGTCTATCGTTTGAGATATTTTAAACGCAATACTGAGTGCTTTTATGTTTATATCGGGATATTTTTTCTCTAAAACAGGTATTAAGTCCGGTCTGACTTCAGATATAGTGCTTATAAGCTCATACATTTTGCTTTTTTCAGATAATATTTTTTCATCGGTTTTTTCGAGCAATATATCGGCACAAGAAGGATTGTCCCTTACAACTTCTGATAATGCGGGATAACCTTTTGGTGTAATATCCCATCCCTTTTCTTCAAAATATTTATAAGATTTCAGTATGCTGGTTTCAAGCTGCTTAATTATTCTTTCAACCGGAGCATCTTTATTTTTTGCCAACTCAGCTAAACAAGGACATATTACAATCTGATTATCGTTTTGTGCATCTGTTGATATAATGACGTCGGCAGTATCTAAAATTTTATCAAACGGTAATAACTTGTTTATTGCCG
>JBGVOY010000041.1:0-6060 GCA_045126755.1 Alphaproteobacteria bacterium
TTGTTATACTATTTTGTCACAAATAACAGTATTTAATTGCTTTTATACAACTTTGATGTATTAAATAGCATATAAACGTAAAATTGAGGTTAAAATTAGCAGATGTTTGAATTATTTCGTGTACTTTTTAAATATAAAGAAAAAGAAAGCCCGGATCAAATAGGTTTTTTTCCGGAAAAAGTTCATGTCGAAGCTTTTCCCGAGAGAAGATATTTGTGGACTTCAAGGTTGTTGGTTGTTCTTTCCGTGCTGAGTATTTGCTTTAATATGATGCTTGCCAGCACAATTTATATTTTGTTGCCTCAGATAAGTGTGCATCCTCGCTTTTTCAGAATCAACGATTATTTTCATCAGGTTGAGGTTGTGCAAAAGGATGAAGTTCCTTATTGGGTCAGTGACTTGATTACGGAAAAATACATTGATGAATACATAAACCTCAGATATACCATTACGGGCAATCTTCGAGAAATGAATAATCGTTGGAAGTCCGGTTCTGCTTTTTATTGGTATTCATCACCAAGTATTTATAATGACTTTGTTGAAAATGATATGGTAGCTTTTGTTAACTTGGCTAAAAAGAACAGGATACAAAGATATGTCAAGGTTGAGTGGATTCGTCCGTTATCAATGGGTTTGTGGCAGACACAATTTAAAATGTATGATATTTTGCCTACCTCCAAAGAACCGAAAGTTACATATTGGCGTGCTACCATGAATATCTTTTATGCAAGATTAAGCTTTATCGATAAAAACAAACGGTTGCTTAATCCGTATGGCTTTTTAATTAACGATTTTGCTTTGTCTTATCATGGTTCTGACGATGCAAACGAATCGTATATTGAAACAGCTCGCAGACGTTCAAGAGGCGGATAGTTTCATTATTCGACGAATACACACGAAAATAAAATTGCAAAAAAGTGCATTATTGTTCCGAGAAGAACAAAGCCGTGCCATACTGCGTGGGTGTATTTTTTACTTTTCCATACGTAAAAAATTATGCCCGCCGTGTAGAAAAAACCGCCTAATATTAAGAACACTACAGCGATTTTCGGCATAAGCACGAATAATGTTTTGGAAGCTACTACCACAAGCCATCCCATCAACAGATATAAGCCAATCGACCATAATTTTTTTCCGTTTGAGGGCAATTTTATTTTTAAAATCGTTCCGATAATTGCCAACCCCCAAATAATACCGAACAATGACCATCCAAGTGTGTTTCTCATAATTACCAATAAAAACGGAGTATATGTTCCGGCAATTAAGTAATATATGGCAATATGATCAAATTTTTTTAATATTTTTTTTGCTTGTTCAAACGGTATTGCATGATAAAGAGTGGATGCCGAATACATCAACAACATGGAAAATCCGAAGATGGCCGTCGATACAATACTGTATGCGTTGCCGTATACTGCTGATAATGTAACTAAAACACTTAAAATGGCTATACTTAAAAATATGCCGATACCATGAATTATACTGCTGATAATTTCTTCTTTTAAGGTATATGCCGAATGATTTTTCATATTAAAACTCCTAACATTATTTTCTGACAGTTTAGGATATTAAAATGTTTTTTGTAAAGATTTTTTTACAGGGGTTAAATTTTTTTAAGGAGAAATTATATTTTGATTCTTAAGGAAAATAACTAAATTACAGAAAAATTAAAAGGAAAAAATATGAGTAAAAAGAACAAAAATTATCCGGATTATCATATTGCTGGTATAGAAGATGATGCAATTATCGATTTGCAAAACGGAGGATTAGACGATATTGCAGAGTTTAACTGCGATATGTATAACTTTGGCGATATGGACGATTTGCCTGATAGCGATAAGGCAATGATTCCGAGTAATTTTGTATGTAAAGAATACAGAAAATAAAAAACCGCTCAAAGTTGAGCGGTGATAAATTATTTTTTATCGGATTTCAGTAAGTGGTATTGGCAAAGAGCCATAACAGCAAGCCACGGGATAAATATTTCTATACTTTCTTCCAGTAAAGACCATATTTCAATTTGGTTTTTAGGTAACGAAACATTATTGTGAGCATCTCGCCAGTTTCCCGGAAATCTGTCAGCAAACTTTGAGAAAACCAATACGGTGCAGAATGTTGCTATTGTCCATGTTATTGTATTAAATTTGAAAAATGATGTTATTAAGTGTCTTGCATATTTTACCATTAAATAAACAACAGCGCCGAATATAATTAAAAGAAGCATTCCGAATACGATTTTTTCGCCTATCGGATTTTCCGGCTTTAAGAAAAATCTGGATTTAAATGGTGTAGAATCTGTTCTTGATAAATGGTGTTGAATGCCGGCTTCTCTCAAAAAAGCACTCATTGCCAAAAATAAATAAATTCCCCAAGAAGTGATTTTATCGGTATAGTCTTTGCTAAAGCACAATAAAACAGCAAGCAAGCTCATATAACCGATGTTTGTAAGTATTTCAATAATTTCGCCATCGTGTGTGATTTGATATTTTTGTTCCGGAAAATAAATCAGAACAACGGCAAGCAAAAGCCCCCAACAAAGAGTAAAAAGAACAGGGGCAAAAAATGGTGATAGGAATATTTTTTTCATAAATTCAGTCCTTAAAAGTTATTCTTATGTAACATATATATCATAATATTTTTTTTAAAATAAACTTTTTTTTCTTATAAGTGCATAAAAAAGTGCTGAACTGCTTGTTTAATGCCTTAAATTGTTTTTTGAAAACTTTTTATTGTGTTTAAGGGTAAGAGGCAACTTAATGTAATGTTGATATTTTGTTTTTAAAAGATGAAAAATAAAAGATAATGCTATATATCTTCATAATATGAAAGGTTTTTATTATGGCTAAGTTTTTTGATAAAATTATTAACTTATTTAAGTGGCCGGTAGCATTTTATATGCTTATTTCAATTCCGGCGCTGTTTTCTTCCGTGGATTTTTTTGATTTTAAAAGCTATACTTATTTAGCGTTAGGTGCCGGATTTTTTATGTATTTTGTGGCAAGAACCATGGCGGATTCTTCTGTTAAGACTGCTATGCAAATTGTTGCCCATGAGTTGACACACTCGTTTTTTGCCTTATTAACATTTCATAAAATTAAACATATTCGATTAGACCCTGAAGGAAAGGGGGGAGAAATGGGCTTTTCAGGAGGCAGTAATTGGCTTATTGTTATAGCTCCGTATTTTTTTCCTTTGTTCGGTTTCTTTTATATGCTTATTATGCCCATATTTCCGAAGAATATTATTTTTAATGGTGTATTAGGTTATATTTTGGGCTATCATACCGATACGGTTTGTTCACAAATTCATGATAAACAAACTGACTTACCTAAAGTTACTTACAAATTTTGTTGGATGTTTTTACCCGGAGCAAATTTTTGGGTTATAGGCAGCATTATTGCCTATAACAGTAAAGGATGGGAAGGTGTAGGTATATATTTTAATTTGATAAACAAACTTAATTTACAAAATTTCGAATACCTGATTAAACTCTTGTTTCAATGATTGAATTTGTTGCATCAAGCAAAATATTGGCGCCTATCGGTAAAACGTATCGGCTTTTTATGTGTCCGTAGTCGAAATCACAAATAACAGGAATATTTAGTGTTTTTGCAAAATTTTTGATTATGTTTTCGACTGTTCCGTCGCCTTTGTTCGCTTCAATACAATTAGTAAAATGACCGAATATTATACCTTTTAATTTATCAAAATTTTTTTGTTGTGATAACTGATTTAACATCAAATCTATTTTGTAAGATTTTTCACCGATATCTTCTAAAAGCAAAATTTTGTTTTCAAAATTCGGAAAATATTGTGTGCCGCATAAATAACATAATACACTTAAATTTCCGCCTATTAAAATTCCGTCGCTGATACCGCCGTTAATACATTTTCCGCTCTTTATGGTTTGTCTTTTGCCGGCAAAGATGCTTTGTATCGATTTTTGTATTTTTTCATCTAAATGTTTTTCTTTAAAATCATAAACCGGTAAAAATCCGCTAAATGAGATATTACCGGTTTTTTTATAAAGCGCATTTTGAAGCGCGGTTGAATCGCTTAATCCGAAAATCGGTTTAGGATTTTTTTCAATTAAATCAAAATCGAGATGATTAAGTATTTTTGCAGAACCTGCTCCGCCTCTTGAGCAAAATACGGCTTTTACCGAAGTATCGGCAAATGCCTTATTAACATCATCGGCACGTTCAATGTCAGTTCCGGCCATATATGAGTTTGTGCTGTAAACGTGTTTGCCTAAGACAACTTCAAACCCGTTATTTTTCAGCCATATTACAGCATCTTCCAGAGAATTTGCTTCAATACAGGAAGAAGGTGAAACTATTGCAATCTTATCACCCTTTTTAAGCAAGCTCATATTAAACTCCTTTTAATATTTCTTGGCAAAAATCAGGTAATGAATTATCTCGTGCTCCCATGATTACAATTCGGTCACCGCTTTTAGCCATATCAATAATAGCATTTTTTACTTCTTCACGAGTTTGATAAAAATTTGCATTTACTCCCAAAGTTTTTGCGTAATTTACCAGATCGTTTGAAGAAATATCTCTTGTAACGCTACCGCCGGCATAAAATATTTCGGGAATAAACAGAATATCAGATTTTTGCATATATTTTGCAAAACTTTCCATAATTTCTTTTCCCATCATGCGCATAGGAGAAAATCCGTGCGGTTGAAACATTATAAGCAATCTGCCGTCATAATCTCTTAATGCGGACATTGAAGCGCCTACCTTGTCGGGATTGTGGGCAAAATCGTCTATAACCGTAATCGCATTTTTTGTTCCGATAACGTCAAGTCTTCTTTTTGTTCCTAAAAATTGTTCTAAAGTCTTGGCAATCAAATCCGGATTTATTCCTAAAAGCTTGCCTGCGGCAATAGTGCAGGCCGCATTTGAAACATTGAATGCTCCGGTTAATTTCAGTTTATACTTTTTATTTTCCAGTTTATATTCAACCCCGTTGTTTATGGGGGTTATATCCGTAAGATAAACATCGGCTTTAGGATTTTTAATTGAAAAAGTTACAATGTTTTTATTTTTATTTAACAATGTTTCTGAATTTTTGCAGTCTAAATTAACAACAGCTCCTTTTTTTGCTCTTTTTACAAAATCAGAAAATAAAACTTTAAGTTCGTCAATAGATTTGTGGTCAATAGTGATATTGTTTACAATGGAAATAAAAGGTGTGTATTTTTCGATTGAACCATCACTTTCATCTGCTTCAATTACGCATACATCGCTATCTTTATTTAAAATTACATTAGGTATACCGGCTGAATTTTCGTAATTTTTTAAGAGCCCGCCGTTGATTACCGTCGGATTAAAATTAAGTTTATCCAACATAAAGCCTATCATGGCAGTAACTGTTGTTTTACCGCTTGTTCCTCCTATTGCAATACCATGTTTTGCTTGGGAAAAAATTTCAGCTAATAAATCTGAGCGTTTTTTAATGTCTATGCCTAACTCTAATGCTTTTTTTACATCAGGAATAGAATCTTCAACGGCTGTTGATACATATAAACATTCAGTATCTTGCATTATTGAAGAACCGTCTTGCTTAAATATTTTTATACCTATATTTTCAAGGGCTTTTTTGTTTTTTTGATCTTTTCCTTGGTCAAAGCTTCTGTCTGAACCGCTGACGTCATATCCTTTTGATTTTAATATTTGCGCAAGAGCACTCATTCCGCTGCCGGAAATTCCGCAAAAACTGACTTTTTTCATTTTTCCTCCTTATTACAAAGCATCATAAATTGCTTCGTTTGTTTTCTGTTCAACAGTCATATTTTTATAATCAATGGCAATATATGTTTTTCCTTCGCCGGTTGCCAATAATGCTAATGTTACGGCAACTTTCTTATTATCAAAAGTGGAGTAAAGCACGGTTTCGCCGCTTACAAGAGTTTCTAAAAATCCTTCATCTCCAATTTGAATTTCATCTTGTCTGATAGCTGTTGAAGTTGTTCCGTCATCGTTTGGTATTTTTTCCTCAAAGTTAACCACTGCCGGAGTGAAAAATTCTTCCGCATTGCCATATTTTTTT
>JBGVOY010000042.1:0-14063 GCA_045126755.1 Alphaproteobacteria bacterium
CTTCCCAGAAACTTTTTCTTATTTCAACCCCATGCAACGCGCTCTTGCCTTCCTGAACTACGTCCCGTTCTTATTAACTTTTTTTGGTGCAAGAAGCCTCCGTCTTCTTGTCTTGCTTCGTAAGTTTCGCATTTTATGCTCAACAACTCCGCTTCGGGCAAAGTCCTTTTAACATTCGCGGCGTTCGCTTAACGCTCCTTGCTCATTAACAAGGGCTTTTTTGAAATAATAAAAAATTTCTTCCCAGAAACTTTTTCTTATTTCAACCCCATGCAACGCGCTCTTGCCTTCCTGAACTACGTCCCGTTCTTATTAACTATCTTTTCTATATACTGCTATTATACAAATTGCAAGAAGTTTTTTTATTTATTTACTTATTTTAACTTACAATATCTATAATAAACAGCTTTTAACACCTGATTAAAATTCGTATCAATAAGCAAGTTTTCTACATTATCCGGAACAGGGTTATCAATCAAATTTCTGACATTATCCGTTAATATAATCTCAGGCATAAATCTTTTGCAAAATGCCCATTTTGCAGCACCTAAATCTGTTACGTTATAACCAATTTCAGACAAAAGCTTACATTCATCATTTTCGCTTATCTTTTTTGCATCTTTCAAATTATACCACAACCCGACACCATGACGTGCAAAATATTTCCAAGGAAAACTTTTTCCGGGGTCCGGTTTTCTGTTTGGGCAAATATCACTATGTCCTACCACATTATATTTTTTAATATTGTATTTTTTTATTAAGGTTTTACATAATCTTAATGCACTATGTATTTGTTTTTTTGAATACGCCTCTTGCCCAAGTGATAATGAACAAATCTCCACCCCGATAGAACAACTGTTAATATCTTCTGCTCCTTTCCAATATGAAGCACCCGTTTTTGTATGCCATGCTCTATATTTATCATCTACCAATTTATAAATTTTACCATCCAAACCAATCATATAATGAACACTTAATTTAACTTGGTGCAAAATATTAACCGCGTCAGCTACATCAAAAGCCTGACAATGCAAAACCAACATATCAATATTTGCTTCACGCTCATTATAATATGGCAAACCGATTTTTTTCATTTATAGCAAGCTCTTTCCGTAATTCATCGGTTCTAAACCAAAATATTTTGCAACTGTTTGTCCTATATCTGCATAAGTTTGACGTATACCTAAACTTCCTTCTTTTATTTTTTTGCCAAACATCAAAACCGGAACGTTTTCTCGTGTATGATCAGTTCCCTTATATGTCGGATCGCAGCCGTGGTCAGCCGTAATAAAAACAATATCATCTTCTTGCAATAATGATACCAATTCAGGAAGCCTTTTATCAAAATATTCCAAACCTTGAGCATAACCGCTAACATCTCTGCGATGCCCCCAAACCATATCAAAATCCACAAAATTTGTAAACACGATAGTATTGTCTTTTGCTAGTTTAACTTCATTTAATGTTACATCCCACAACTCTTCCAAACCGCTTGCTTTAACGGCTTTGGTAATACCCGAGCCTGCATATATATCGCTTATTTTACCGACTGAAACAACTTCTCCCGCACTTTGTTTTAACTTATCTAAAACAGTATCGGCCGGAGGTGTTACCGAATAATCATGCCGATTTTTTGTGCGCTTAAACTCACCTTTTTTATCACCTTCAAACGGACGAGCAATAATACGCGCAATATTATACGGCTTAACTTTCTCAAAAGCAATTTCACACAGTTTATACAAATTTTCCAATCCGAAATATTTTTCGTGCGCGGCAATTTGCATCACACTGTCTGCCGATGTATAAAATATGGGTTTCAGAGTTTTAATATGTTCTTCGCCAAACTCTTCAATTATAGCCGTTCCAGAAGCCGCAACATTACCTAAAACTCCGGTTATTCCGCTTTCTTTAATTATTGAATCCATCAATTCGCTGTTAAATGAAGGATAAGTTTTAGGAAAATACCCCCAATCAAACAACACCGGAACACCGGCCATTTCCCAGTGCCCTGAAGACGTATCTTTTCCTTTACTGATTTCTTGCATTACTCCATATTGCGACGGAATATCAATACAAGATTGTCCGATTATATTTGGCATTTTTCCTGTTGATAAAACAGCAGCCTTTCCCAAACCCAACGCATTTAAATTAGGAATTTCAAGCCCGCCGTTTGCGACCGAAATATTGTATAAAGTATTTGCTCCCTCATCACCAAAAACGGATGCGTCTTTAGCTCCGCCAATGCCAAATGAATCCATCATCAAGATAAAAACACGTTTCATAACCACCTCAAAATAACATTATTTATTGCAGCAACATCCTTTTTTACAACCGCAATTTTTTTCATCACTGTTGCAATTACAATTTTCACCGCATTTGCAATTTTCATCACTGTTGCAATTACAATTTTCACCGCATTTACAATTTTCTTTACATGTGCAGTTATCTCCGCATTTGCAATTATCTCCACACTTACAGTTTTCACCACAAGTGCAATTAGGATTATTACATTTTCCCATAATAAAATAACCTTTCATAAAAAATATAATTTGCCATATTATCTGATTTTTATCTTTAATCGTCAAGGCAAAAAAATATCTATACTACTTTTTACATATCCTCCAGATACTATCCTTAAACATACACTTATTATTGTCTGATACGATAACGCCCATCAAACTTAATAAAGCATACCGACAATAAAAAAACACCCTCACGGGGTGTTTTTTTATTGTATTATCCCAACAAACGAGCCTTTTCTCGTTTCCAATCTCGCTCTTTTACGGTTTCTCGCTTATCATAAATCTTTTTACCTTTACCTAAACCTATTTCAAGCTTGGCTCTGCCCTTTTCATTAAAAAATAATTTAATGGCAACCAGTGTTGCGCCTTTTCTGCTTAGTTCATTGATAATTTTTATAATCTCGCGTTTTTTCAGCAACAACTTTCTTAAGCGCTTTTCGGCATGAGTTTCATAACCTTTGTTAACATACTCGGCTATAAACATATTAGACATATATATCTCGCCATTTTTTTCCACACCAAACGCATCGTTAATATTAGCATGTCCCAAGCGCAAAGACTTCACCTCTGTTCCCGTAAGCTCAATACCCGCCACAAATGTATCTTCAATAAAATAATCAAAATTGGCACGACGGTTATGAGCCACCTGCCCTGTGCTTATAAAATCTGATTTTTTGTTTTTTTTAGCCATTTTGTTATCTTATTTATCACTTGAAGCAGGTTTCAATACCGTTTCCGGCTTTTTTACCGCAACATTTTGTGAAACACTCTTGAGTTCAGGCTTAGTTTCGGTATTCTGAACCCTGATACATCTGCCCTCAATAAATGCTCCGGGCTCAATAGCCAAAGTTTTATGCATGGCATCTCCGGTTAAACGAGCCGAACCGGCAATAAAAATATTGTCAGCTTCTGCTGTTCCTTGTAAATTGCCGTATAAACTCAAGCTTTTTGCTTTTACCTGACCGGTAACGTTTCCTCTTACCCCGATAATAAGTTCTTCACAAACAATATTACCTTCCAAACGACCGTCAATATGAATAACATCGCCGCCTAAAATATTTCCTTTTATTTTTGTTCCGAAACTTATAATACTCGGAACCGGCGCATTAGAACCTCTACCCATACGAGCAATTTTTAAATATAACATTCTGCGAAATTTTTTCATTTTCGTAATTCCTTATAATTGAACTTTCATAAATGCCAGCGGATCAACCGGTGTTCCGTTATACAAAACTTCATAATGTAAATGAGGTCCTGTCGACCTGCCTGTTGAACCTACTTCGCCAATAGCCTCGCCTTGCTCAACATATTGACCTTTTTTAACATAAGTGTTATGTAAATGTGCGTATTTAGTTTTAAACCCATTACCATGGTCAATTTCAACATATTTTCCGTAGCCACCATTCCAATCAGCACGGACAACTTTTCCCTTTGCCATGGTCTTAATTTTATTCCCTTTATTACTTGCTAAATCCACGCCTTTGTGCGCTGCCGATTTTTTGTTAAACGGGTCAGAACGCTTTCCAAAAGGTGAGCTTACCCAATAACTCCATACAGGCTTACCGACCGGAACAGACTTCATTACCTCTTTGTAATAAGCGGTATCATTTACCAACGAAAATACTTCCTGCATTTTTTGGCTTAACTTATCATTATTAACAGCAGGAATATCTGCTTCAAAGTTGCCGCCGGTTGAATCTTTCTTACTATTGGCCATCGGATTAAAATATTTATTTTGCTTTTTCATCGATTTGTTAATTTCTGAAATAGCCTCTTTCATTTTTTCCATTTCTTTTGTGGAAATTTTTTCAACCTGATTTAAAATCTCCATTTCGGAAGTCTCAAGCAATTCAACATTTTTTTCCAGTGTAACAATCCTGTTAACCAATTCATCACGTTCCGACAAAGCTCTGTCTCTTTGTAACAATGCTTCTCTTAGTGTAACCTGCTTTTCAAGGTCTTCATCTTCAAGCCATTCTTCATTGTCTGCAATTTGCCTGATTTTTTCTTCAACCACGGACGCTTGCTGTTTATATCTGTTCAACTCGGTTTCATCTTTTATTGTGCCGTTATCAAATTGAGAAAACATAGAACTCACATTACTGAACAAAGCACCGAAATCTGCCATTAAATCAACCAAATCGTCACGTGCTTTGCCAAGTTCTTTATCTTTATGTGAAATAATTTTATCAGATTCGTTATACATATAATACGAATACGCACTCCACATACCTATTCCGATAAGCAGTGCCAATACAAAAAGTTGTAACTTTGATGATATATTAAACACCTTTGCACGACCACCGCTCCGAAAAATAATTTCCTTATTGGAAAATATCGGTTTCGGCTCGGTATATTGCACCTTTTCAGGTTTTTTAATTTTAGGTGTTTTTCTAAACATATAAATCCTTGTTAATTCAACAAATTAGCGCAAAAACGCACACAATTTTCGGCATTATAACAGAAAAAAAGTTTAAAATAAAGTTTTTTATTTATTCCTGATTATTTTCATCTAAAATCACAAACTCATTAGGACCTACCATATTAAGCACAGTCCTTACTTGCTCGTCTAATAAATCTAAATCTAAATTTGTTGATAACAGTTCGACTTTTTCATCCCAATATTGCTTTTCTTGAGCGTATTTTTCCGATTCGGCGCGAGCTTCGGCTACTTCCGATGTAAGATAAACGTAACGAATAAGCCCTCTATCACCTTTAACGGCAGACACACAAAAATAGGCACAAAGCAAAATCAATACAAAGTTAACGCCTGACGAACTTTTTATCTTGGACAACATATTGTAGATTTTTCTCATTTAGACCTCTTATAAACTACCATTAGCAGACTCATTTAAGCGTAATGAAGTTAAAATTTGGTTTATCTTACATATATTTTTTAACTAACTTTATAAAGCTCTGAATATATGCCGTTTTCTTTTTGCAGCAACTTAATATGAGTTCCAGTTTCTGCTATTTTTCCGTCATTTATAACCACAATCTTATCTGCATATTTTATTGTTGACAACCTATGTGCAACAATAAGCACAGTTCGATTTTTCATCAAATTATCAAGCGCTTGCTGCACTATTTTTTCAGACTTATTATCAAGTGCCGATGTTGCCTCATCAAGTATCACTATCGGAGCATTTTTTATAAACGCTCGGGCTATTGCGATTCGTTGCTTTTGTCCTCCGGAAAGCAATACTCCGCGCTCTCCGATATATGTATCAATTCCGCATTCTAAACTTGCAATAAAATCTTCTAAACATGCACACTTAATTGCGCATTCAATTTCGCTTTTTGTGGCTTTTAAATTTCCGAGCAGAATATTTTCTCGGATAGTGCCGGAAAACAAAAAATTATCTTGAAAAACCACTGCAATATTTTTTCTAAGCGATTCTAAATCATAGTCTTTTATATTTACCCCGTCTATACTTATGCTGCCCGCAGTTACGTCATAAAATCTGGAAAGCAAACTCACTATTGTAGTTTTTCCTCCGCCCGAATTACCTACAAAAGCTATTTTCTCACCTGCTTTTATTGTTAAATTTATGTTTTCCAACACACTCTTGTCAGGTTCATATCCAAAACAAACCCCATCATAAACAATCTTATCCTTTATTCCGTTAAATTCTTTGGCCTGCGCTTTATTGGTAATATTCGGCAAACTTTCCTGTATATCAAAAATTCTATCCATAGCTAACAAAGACATTTGCACATTGTTATAATTATTGCCGATACTCTTTATCGGATTATAAAGCATTATCATTGCCGCAATAAACGATACAAAATTTCCGGCACTGATTTGATGTGTCAATATAAAATAGCTGCCCACCCAGATTACCGATGCTATCCCCAAAGACACAATAAAATGCATTATTGGAGATAAAATTCCGGTTCTTTGCACCATCTTAATTCCCAACTTAAAAACATAATTTAATGTATTTTGAAAGCGCTTATTCTGATAATCAAACAAATTATACGAACTTATAATCTTATTACCGTTAAATGTTTCATTATAGCACGTTACCACTTCAGCACCGGAAAAAACACTTTTATCGCTAACCGATTTTATTCGTCGTCTTACCGTTGTTAACGGATATAAAGCTCCTAAAAAAACAGACACTGCAATAAGAGCCAACTGCCAAGAATTATAAAACAAAACCCCAATCAATGAGATTGAAGAAAACAATCTGGTCGTAAACAGTTTTAAATTACTCAATAGCCCGTTACAAGCTATATCTACGTCATTATTAAATCTAAGCAGTATATTTCCTGATGTATTTTTATCAAAATACGCACTGTCATAACGCATAAGCTTATTATATAAATCGGCTTTTACATCGTTAGATATTTTTCGTCCCACCCATGTATTAAGATAAGTTGCCGTATATATCAACAAACTTTGGATTATACTGAAAATTATAATCAAAAACGGAATATACCACGTCTGATTTAAGTTTTTTTCTACCATTACAACGTCCATATAAGGTTTTAACGACCAAGCAATTACGGCATCGGCCGAACCTATCGGAATAGTTACCAAAACTGCCAACATTGCTCTTATACCGTAAGGCTTTATGTAAGGGAAAATTTTTGCATAATTTTTATATATGGCAGAAGATTGGAACATCTTTAACATTTTATATCTTTCACAAATGCGACAATGTCCTGAAAAATCAGGACATTGTCCGTATTTAACTGTCGTTTGATTAAAAAGTATACTTCAAACCGGCCGTAACCTCTTTAAGATTATTAACTCTTGACATTCCGAGATATGTATATCGTCCCATTATTCTGATTGCCCAATTTTCGTTAAAATCATATTGAGCACCGATACCGGCTCGATAACCCAGACGATTTTGATGTCTGGCTTTAATATCCGGATATTTAAATCTCCAACGATAGTTAGCCATACCTACAGAACCTAACAAATTAAAATTACCGCACCATAACGGCATATATCCGTATAAGTCTGCACCGTATGCCAGAAATTCGGCTTCATGCTTACCGTCAGACTTTGAGTTTTCTCTTTTACCTGCCATTTGGAAAAATGCTTCTAATCCGAGATGTTCATACATTCTGGTACCCATATAAACAGAACCTGAATGATAACTGTCTTTCATCGATTTTGCATTACCGCCGAATTTTGCATACGAGTATACATAATCGGCACCCACATAAGGTTCGATTTCATTAGCCCATGATCTATAACTGTAATCAGCAGCATTTGCACCACATGCAATAATACTTGCAACACCTGCTAACAATATTGACTTTTTCATATTTTTGACTCCTATTTATAAATAGTTTTAAGTTGTTACTTAATTAATTTTGATAGTCCGTCAAAAGCATTATATAACTTTTGTATAACACTTCTTGTGTGTATATATTATGTAAAACTCATTTTTAAATAGTGCGAATAATTTTTTTTTGTGCTATCTGTTCTAATAGTCACTATATTAAAAGGAAAAAAAATGTCTTTTTGCCCACCAAATAAAAACTGTGAAAAATGTCTCAGACTTGTTCAATTTCGTAACAAAAACAAACAAATTTTTCCTAATTATCACAATGCCCCAGTTGATTCGTTTGGCAATTCAGATGCTCAAATTTTAATTGTCGGACTTGCTCCGGGCCTAAATGGAGCAAACCAAACAAACAGACCTTTTACCAATGACTATGCCGGCGATGTTTTGTATCCGTGCTTAAAAAATTTCGGTTTTGCAAAAGGTGAATATAAAAAAGTTAAAAATGACGGATTTGAACTTATAAATGTCAGAGTTTCAAACGCAGTCCGCTGTGTTCCTCCACAAAATAAAGTTACTACCGACGAAATTAAAAATTGCGGACAGTTTCTGATTGATGAAATATCCGATATGAAAAACTTAAAAATAATATTATCTTTGGGAGCGGTTTCGCATTCTGCCGTTTTACGAGCGTTAGGCTATAAATTAAATGAATTTAAATTTGCTCATAATTCAAAACATTTGCTTTATAAACATAACATTACTCTGTTTGATTCTTATCACACATCACGATATAACATCAACACCGGCGTTCTGACTTTTGAAATGTTTGAAAATGTAATTAAGCATATTAAGGATACACTGTAAAATGCTTCAAAAATTAACCGATATATTTGCATATACTATATTGTTTATTTAAAATATCGCATTTTTTGCAATGCTGACAACCCTTCATATTAGAATTTAAAGGTAATGATTTAGGGTTCACCGCCGTAGGAGTCGGATTGGGAATATTAAATTTTAATATTACACAATCATTGAATTAAAAAAATATGCTCATATTTTTTCATCTGATAAGGAGGATTAAATATGATTTACAGCAAAATACAACCCTACATTTGTAAAATAGCCGACATTTTCTACCATAAATTTTCAAAATCGGCGAAATGGCTTATAAAGCATAATATAAATGCAAATATAATCACTTTTTGCGGAATTATGATTGCTATAACCGGTTTAAACTTTTTAGCACTGCAATCTTACTTTGCAGCGCTTGTTTGCTTACTTTTAAACCGAATATGTGATATTTTGGACGGTATGTGCGCCCGCTTAAAAAATATTACAAAATTCGGCATATTTTTCGATATTTTCGCTGACTACACATCTTTTTCTTTATTTCTATGGGGATTTATATTGTCAAATCCCGAACAAAACTCCGTTTCCGGCTCTTTTATGTTGGTATGCTTAATAATATCTGCCGTAGCCCTTTTATCTTACGCATTGATATCAAAACAAGATTTCAAAAAAATAAATCAATCCGGAATAAAAATTTGCATCTGGGGACATTTGCAAAATTTTGACACTTTTGTTGCCCTGACATTGATGTGCATATTCGAACAATATTTTTTGATGATAGCCATATTTTTTGGTTTACTCTTATTAGGAAAATCTTTAATAATAATCAGTAAAGCATACTATTCATTGGAAATTGAAAATAAAGGTTAAATATCTGCATGAAATTTGCTGTAACGTTTTGTTTTTTTATATGGTCATTTTTTATCGCACACTCAACATCTGCGAATACTCTCGGTTGGAACAATGACATTCTTGATATTAACGTATATTCGGCTAAAATATCTGAAACTAATTCTCAAATTTTAGTTGAATTTAATGTAAAAAACGGTTGGTTTATTTTATTGGATAATCCAGGTGATGCCGGAGTACCTACAACATTTACGTTTAATAAACCGGTAAACAGAATAAACGAAACTACTCCCGAAATTGTTATACACGATAATATCTTAGGTCAATACGGATATTCCGGCAAAGCTTTTTATCTGTTCGAAACTAAATATACTTCCGATAAAATCAATTTGAAAATAAATTGGGAAGCTTGTAAAGACGAATGTAAAAAACAAAATACAAGTTTTGATTTCTATATAAACCCGACATTATCCGAACATTATAATAATACCCTAACCGAAGCTAAAAAAACTTTTCCGTTAAATCAAGATATTGAAGCTAAAGCCGGAATAAAAAAAATTAACGATGATATTTTTCTTCAGCTGACGACAAATAATAACGGATTAAATTTTAACACATCCGAGTTATACTTTATACCCTACCAAAAATCTATCATAAACGTGGCAGAAAAGCCTTTGGTAAACTTATCTGAAAAACTTTATAAACTCGAAATAAAACTAAATACCCCTATTATACCTACACATGGCGGAATTTTAACCGACGGTAAAATTTCATATAAAACAAACCTGATTCCTCTTGATAATGCTATTGATATCAAAAGTTTAATCTATATTATTGCATTGTCATTCTTGGGTGGAATAATTCTTAACTTTATGCCTTGCGTTTTTCCTGTTTTGAGCATTAAGGCACTATCTGTTTGCAAAAACAAAACAAACAAAAAATGTGCATTACTTTATTTAAGCGGTGTAATATTTAGCTTTTTATCATTAGCTGGCCTACTCTACTTATTAAGAAAAGGCGGTTCTTACATCGGATGGGGTTTTCAGCTTCAATCCCCTGTTTTTGTAGCAATTATGCTGACTTTATTTATTATTATACTGCTAATGTTGCTCAATATTATTAAAATAAGCCCTTATCTGATAAACAAATTTAACACGATGGGAAGCATAAATTCGTTTATGTCCGGATTTTTTGCGGTTTTAATTGCCTCACCTTGTACCGGTCCGTTTTTGGGAGCTGTTTTAGGATATACCTTAATGCAGTCGCCTTCATTATATTTTATAATATTTTTTAGTTTAGGTCTTGGCTACGCACTACCCTTTACATTATTAGAAATATATCCTGAAATATTTGCAAAAATTATGCCTAAATCAGGAAAATGGACCGTTCGCGTAAAATATATTCTTTCAATACCCATTATTTTTACTTGTTTATGGCTTTCTTGGGTTTTATTTTCTCAATTAAATATATCAGATAAAAGCAATAAAAATAAAATTTTTAACCCCTATGACAAGCAAGAAATAAGCAAACTGTTAAATAACAGAAAACCCGTATTTATAGAGTTTACGGCAAAATGGTGTTTAACCTGTTTATTAAATGAAAAAAATGTATTAGACACAACCGATTTTGCCTCACTTACACAACAAAACGACATTACTGTCTTTAGAGCAGATTGGACCGAAAACACACCTCAAATTGCACACGCCATAAAGTCTTATGGCAGAAACAGTGTTCCGCTCTATGTATATTACCCTAAAAACAAGCAGCAATATGTGATTTTGCCGCAAATATTAACCTCAGATATAGTTAAATCAATTTTGGACAGTCAAAATCAGAATCAAAATTGACACAACCATTGATAACATTACCCATTTATTGGGCTTTGCATAAGTCTTATTTTTAAAATGCTTTGAAAATATATTGTTTGCCAAGAAAATCCAAACAGGATATGAATATATAATAGCCATAACGTATGCCGGATTATCCGACAGGTAAAGGCTATAGTTTTTAAACACATACATCCCCATAATAAGCGTCATCATAGGTATTCCGGCAAAAATTAAATTTCGTGTATCAATTACTTCTTTTATGGAATTGCCCTGAGAAAAAAAGGCAACTGCATTTATTAAACCCGCAACGGCAGAAGTTATCATTGAATAATAAAAAATTGCTCCGAAAATATTATCCGAACCTAATGTCATCAATGTTTTACCCATTAAATCGAGCACCGTAACCGTAAGCATTGCCGGCAACAAATATAACATTGCCAATCGGCTGAAACGACTTTTTCTAAACATAATTACAGATGTTACTATACCGATAATTGCCGCAACAATTAAAATTAAGCGAACCGGATTTTCCACCAAAACAAAAAATTGTTCAGGCTTAATAACAAACCAAGCAACCAATCCCAGTGTAACGCTTAACGGTTGAATAATGCTTGTTATTTCGGCGCCAAATCGATTAGCGGCATTAAAAAGTCGATTATCCAAGTATGCAATCAAAAAACCTTGCACAATACACAGCCAGTAAAATGTCTGATTTTCGACTCTGTCAACAAAAAACGTAAACGGCAACAAAATTAAAGCGGCTCCGATTCCTCGGTAAATCATAACCTGCGAGCCCTTTAATTTAAAAATTTGATTTGCAAAAATATACATTGCAAAAACAAAACTGGCAAAAATTGAAACCAACCACCATAAATTTTGCATATACACCTCTTTTTAATTTAGCTAATTACGATAAAAAAAATCACATTCAATTTTTTTTAATAAATAGAGTATATCCTGAATACGTAAAGAAAGGATGTTTAAATGCAAATAAATTATAAAAAACTTAAATCGTATCTGGAAAATAATATCTTTACAACAAATATTAAGTCTTTTATTCCTATCACTCGTGGCGGATCTTCACTAAATTTTTTCTGTGAAACCGAGAGCGGAAAATTTATAGTAAAATCCATACCTAAAGAAAAAAAAGAACGTGTAATAAGGTTATGCGAAATCCTAAACACACTTGAAGATGTTCCGGCAATTTATACGGCATATCTTAAAAAATTTAATAATAAAGAATTTTTTGAATATGAAGATATGTTGCTTATCATTATTTCATACATAGACGGCAAGAGAATTGCTTCTTACGAACTCAATACAAGCGTCATTGATAAAATTTTTTCATCATATCAACATATACAACACATAAATATAAAAGGCGCACCGGAAAAAAATCTTCAAAATATGTATCTTGAAAACAAAAGTTTGTTAAATGAACTATTAAAAAGCAATAAAGGGTATATAAGGAAAAAAATATTAAACTCTATGTATCAGTTAAATGAAGAGCTTAATATTAAAATTTCCTTAAATCAGAAAGTTAAACTGATTCACGGAGATGCGAGCTTAAATAATTGTTTAATTGATAAAGACGGTAAGATGGCTCTTCTTGATTTTGAGCTTGTGCGCTATGGATACGAAATTGAAGATTGGACCGAGTTTCTTATATCTTCTCTATCGCAGCATTGCATACTTTTTCTTCCTGAAAAACGCTTTGAGACATTGATAAATCACACAAATAAGCTGTTTAATTTTACAAAAACGGAATGGTTATATGGTGTAGTTTTATACTTTCTAAATCTTCTCAACAAGCGATTAAAAGCAAGGAAATTATTTAAATCAACGAGAAAATCTTTGCTTTTCATCCTAAATAAGCAAAAATACAGAACAATTAAAAATATTATCGAAAAGATATATTAAACTTTTTTGTTGCACCACTCATACGAATACATATAGCGATAGGCAAAAATCAAAATAGCTATATTGTAAACAGCATCTGCGGCCCAACAAATAGGAAGCGAAAGTCTTAAATATTCAATAACAATCAGGATATGTAACACATAGACTATCATTGCAAAAAATTCTATCTTCATTGTATATTTTGTATTACCTGTTCCCAAAACCGCACATAAATATATCCATCCGGGTATCAATATTGAATTACTCAAAACCATAGAAATCAATGAAGGTATAGATTGTGTAACAAGTTCTATATTATCGGTATATATACGTATCAACGGATAAGGCAGTAATATCATAATCAACAATAACGGCATTGTTACCAACGTTGACAAGATTAAAACCTTATTTGTTGCCGGAATTACCTCTTCTGACTTATCTTCACCAATCAAATTAGAAACAATCGAACTTACCGCCGAAGCAAAAGCATTGATTAAAACAAAAATAAACGAATACAAACTTTTAATAATATTTGAAATAGCCAATTCTCTTTCACCTAAATGTTCAATGGCAATAAAAAATAAGAACCACGTTGAAACAGAAATAAATTGCTGAAGCATTGTCCATACAGAAACATCTAATATAGATTTCAACAACTTAAAGTTTCTGTAAACAAAATTGGTAAATCCGTATTTTTTTAAATCTACCTTAAATATAAAATAAACAATATAAGTTAAAACAGCTACTGCCTCAGATAAATCCGAAGCTATCGCAGCACCGGATATTTCCAGTCTGGGAGCTCCGAAATTACCAAAAATAAGCATATAATTTAAGACAATATTAGTTGACACCATCACCAATGA
>JBGVOY010000043.1:0-6846 GCA_045126755.1 Alphaproteobacteria bacterium
CCTTGTAGGCCGTATCGATATATGTTTTATCCTTTGCCGAATTATTTTGATAAAAAATCCTAACCGTTGTCATACCGATTTCTTTTGCAAATTCGAGGTTAGAATAACTATCATCAATAAAAATACAGTCTTTGGGGTTAAAGCCGATTTTATCGCAATATTGACTATAAACCAGAGAGCTTTCGTTCTTTTTATACACACCGAAATCTTCAACCGAATAAAAATTATCTTTAAAGATGTCATACAAACCGATGTGTTTTAATATTTTTTCTGATGCGTAACGATTACTTGCCGTAAAAACATATTGCTCAAACGGTATTTGTTTCAATTTATCGGCAAGTCCGATATACGGCTCAATCATATAAACGGGTTTACGATTAAAATAATGCTCAAACAAATCTTTGGGGGATATGTTGTAATTTTGATAAAAATATTCACCGCCGTCTCGATAAATTTTATACGATTCCTTAACCAATGCTTTACATTCAGCCACGCTCATAGGCACATTCAAATCCAACACCAACGCTTCGGCCATTGCTTGATCAAGCATATCGGCAAATTCAGGAGTAATACGATATAGAGTATTATCCAAATCCCAAATAACGACTTTTTTATCAGAAAACACTAAACTTCTCCATTAAATTTAAGCAAACAATTTAGTTTAACATAATAGTTCGTGTCGTCAAGAAAGATTTTTTATATTTTTGCAGATTTTGAGGATAAAAAAATATTTTCTTGTAGACAGACAAAAAAAATAAATAGATATTTAATAATATTTGATTAAAATTGAACGCAGATGTTAACTTACCAAGTTAAGGAAAAGAACTATGAAACACATGTATAAAGCCGCGATATTATCACTTACTACAATCTTATTTTGGGCGATGTCCAATGTTTTTTTAAGATATTCCATATTAGAATATGACTGCAATCAGTTTGCGATAGCCTGCTCAAATGTATTATTCAGCGGTTTAGCTATGATTGTTTTGGGGAATCATAAAATTGACATCAAAAAAATAATCCTCAATTATCAAACGTGGGTATTCGGTGCTCTGCAAATTTTCAGAAATCTGTTTATGATAATGGCATTTTTCTATATTTCATCGACACAAGCGAACTTGCTTTCAAACATTGAAATTGTATTTTCGGTATTTTTTGCGTGGGTATTATTTAAACGTCGCCCCGGCGGTGTTGATTTTATTGCCATGCTGTTTATTTTTATCGGTTGTTTCATTTTAGTTTCGGGTTTACAGTTTGATGTAATGGTTAAAGTTACCGCTTTTGTTGCCATTTCATCATTTTTAAACACGTTAAGAACGATTATTGCCGAAGTTCACAAAGATAACAAGGCTGACATGGGCTTTAAAGAACGCTTAAGTGTTACCGGTTGGATAATGTTTGTCAGCGGTATAACGTTTATTGTTGTATTTGCATTCTTGTCATTCTTAATATCATTCTTACCGCAACCTATGATACAAACATTACCGTTCTTGACATACTTACCTAAACCGCACGAATATATTGCATTTAATAATATTATCTGCGGTCTGATTAACGGTGTGGTATTTTATGCATTCTCAATGTATTGTTACTTATATGCCGTAAGTTTATCAAACAGCGAATATTTTATGATGTTCAGGTCGACACAAGCTATTTTTACATACATGGTAGAAATTTTAGTCAGCACATTTACTGTTTTACCGTTTTTAGAATTGAACGCGACAGACTGGATTGCAGCCACAACAATCATATTAAGTTCTGCAAGCATGGTGTTAATGCGAACAAAACGAGGCAAAAAACTTCGTCAAACCATAAACAGTTTTATGATGCAATAAACATAAAAGTCCGGACAAAGCCGGACTTTTTTAATTAAAAATTTACCTTAATAAGATATGTTACAGAAATGTGAATATTTTGTTTTATCGGCATAAAAAACTGGCTTTTAAAATGCTTGTATGCTAGTATGCAAAATATAGTAATGGGTATTGTGTGAGAAAAACTATGTATTTATGGGTTGTAATTGCTACATTTATTACAATTTTGTATTCGTATAACATTTCTGTTCGTTCAGATTTGGATCGTGTTCATGCTGAAACGAGAGCCTCTGTTGCTGTTGCAAAATTCAGAGCTCAACACAATGCCGTAAAAGATTATTTAAACTCACAATCAATGGCAAAAACGGGCCAAAACTCCGTAACATATTATCCGGGAGACGGTGTTCACATAAAAGCCGGAACCGGAACCGAAATTGAAATGTCTCAAATTGAGAACTATCTTCCGGTAGGTTTTTCCGAAGATGCCGAAACCATTACAAAAGTATATTGCATTGAAGAAGGTGACCCCAACAGTCCGAACTGCGATTCTGGAGGCGGTCCGAGTTGTTGCAGCAATGATTATACCGGAATTTACGTTGTTTCATACCGACAGCTTCCATCCCGTTGGATAAACAAAATCACCACATTACCCAATTCCGATGTTATCGGAGCCATGGCCAAAGGCCGTGGTTTCGGCAAAGTTATAGGTTACACCGACACCATTGACGGCAAACTTGTATTAAGCGGAGGTCACATGGTGCAAGAATATGATGATAAAGGTGAAAAAGTCGGAGATGCCGAGTTTGAATATAAAGAAATTTATAAGGCTATTCGCGAGGACCCTGATTTTATTGGGGCTCGCTGCGACCAAGAAAATGTTCACTGCTTATATGCTATACAGCAGATTTACAGATAGGAGAAAACCAATGAAAAATATTCGTAAAAACATATATCACAAAATAAGCCAAGGCGGCACAATGATGGTCGAAGCCATGGCAATGTTGGCTTTAATAGCATTGGTAACACCTACATTGTATAAAAAATCGGCTGAGAGAACAAGCGAGTTGCAAGACATTAATACGGCAACTCACGTCCGCACACTCACAAAAGCTGTAGACAACTATGTTTCTGCAAATTATCAGAACTTGTTAGAAAATAGTCTGGCCGATGACGATTCTTATTTAGCCATATCATTAGAACCGGATGGTGAATTAGCCTCATTTTTACCTTATGGTTTCTCTTATTCTGATGTAATCAAAAACTTTGAAAAGCCGATAATTGTAATTAAAAGACAAGGTAGTTCAGGGTCTATTACTTCATTTGTTCAGTTACCTAAAAAATCTGACATCGGAGAAATGCGTTCTGCCCGAATTGCATCTATGGTCGGAAGTAACGGCGGATATATCGATAATTCAAAAAATGCTCAAGGTGTAGGAGGAGTATGGGGCTTAACTGAAGCGCAGCTCAATGATATGGGGCTGAAAACAGACACTGGTTCTGTAATTGTGGCATCTTCAGAAGCAATTAACTCGGCAACCTCAGGAGCCTTGGAAAATGAAAAATACTTACAAAGAACGCAAGTAGAACATCCAGAAGACCTTTGGCGTAACGCAATGAGTACAGACTTATACATGGGTGGTCTGAATAACGCTCCGGATGGCGATGCGATGTATCGTATTTTGGGTGTTAAACAGATGATTGTCGGTGCGACAGAACATGACAATGAAGATGTTTATGATTTGGTGTTGTCAGAAGACGCTGAAAAAGGCGGTTCTGCTTGGTTAGGAGGGGAATTTGCAGCCCTTTCCGATACATTTAGCATTCTAGGTGAACCGGACAATGCCGAATTGATTTTCGGCGGTAGTGACGCAGCAGGTCAACAAACCATATATGCAAACACAGGCACTGGCGAAATACGTTTCAATGACGGCGATGTTATATTTGAAGCTGAGGGTGATGGTGCTGCAACATTTAGTGTTAACACACTGGTCGATGCTGAGTTGGAATCCACCGGTAATACACACCTTGCTCAAAATGAAGATACAACATTTAAAGTCGGACCTAACGGAGATTATATCAGCGCAGATAAAACTGATGTAAGCATTTTGGCCGGTAACATCACCACTCATACCGATTATGATGGCGGCGGTGTAGGAAATCGTAATACAAAAATAAACACTGACTTAATTGTTACGGGAACAACCGATTTAGAAAAAGCTGTCAAGATAGGCACCGGTCATACCGGACCGACCGAAAACAACTTTCTATACGGAAAAGATGTTATGCTAAATGTTGAAGGAAACGTATATGTAAGTGATACTCTTGAAGCTAATAAATTAAAAACTACCGAATTTGATGTGTTAAATTTACATGCCGGTGGAAATTCTTTGGCAGAACCGGAAGAAAATCGTTGGTTCCACGCAACAGCAGATGGTGTTAAAATAACAGATCCGACAAGAGGAAATACCGAAAGATTACTCATAGATAAAGACTACACGCATTTATACGGCACAAGTGAAGAAACAATGTTTCATCTTGGCGAAAATGATGCCATTTTAACGGGTAATACTTCGGTAGAAGTTAGCACAGCTACCTCAAACGGCACTGTGCGTTTACAAAAAAATCAAAATGGTCGTTCCGCAATTACTTTAAACAGACAACCCGGAGATGATAACGGTAACGAGGTTACCATTGATGCAACTTCAACAGATGTTATAACCGGCAAGTTCAGAGTTGGCAACAGTAATGATAATGCTGATACATATTTTAATATAAAAGCCGAAACAGCTGCAGATGCTAATGACAGCAAAGCCGAAATTATGACTAATGAAACATATATAAGCTCAGGCTACACAAATATATCAGCACAAAAACTTGATATAAACGGTAATCCGATATTTAATGTATCCCCCGATAATATTAACACAGCTGCGGGCAAAGTTCCTGTTGTTGGTGTAGACAGTAAACAGTTATTGGTAACCGCTGCTCTTGATACATATAATTCCGAAGACGGAACAGCAACTTGGCATGAAACACCTAAACAAATATTACGCGTAGATGCAAGCTCAACTGAGCCTACAAACTATGCTTATTATGAACCGGACAATACACCAACTGATGGCGGACGAGACTTAGAAGATGAAGCCAGTATATATATCCGCCGCGGTGCCATTGAAGTTGAAAATTATAATTCAAATTCCAGCATAACTGCGGCAGATGCCGGTATGGGATATATTGAAGCGAGTCGTTTTGTTTCTAACGCAACCGATGCAAACGGAAATCAGGTAAATCCGGTTTACTCAGATGATTATAATGATAGGAATAACGGTAATCTTATATACTATAGTGATCAAAGCAAGTATAAAAATCCAGACCGTTATATGATAAACCCTGCCTACACATCCGTTATGCATGACATTAAGCTCACAACACGCGGAGGAACACGTTTAAGCGATATTTTGCCTGACTTTATCAACAAGGGTATATATGTTGTAAACAACACTTATAAAGACAATTTAGATGTAAACAACATAAAAGTTGATGACAATGTTACAGGTAGGCAAATAACAGTTGAAGGGGCTGAAGAAATAACTGCTGCGGAATTATCAGGTTCTGACAGATGGGCATCACCATTTTTAGGAGTTGTTCCTGCCCCGCAATGCCCTCCCGGACACGCTCGTGTGATAACCATCACTCCGGCAGGTTTTATGATGGCTCAGTCAGGAAATATGTGGTATCATGATGCATTAAACCCGTTTGGTGGTGCTAATAAACGTTTTGTTGTAGGTCAGATGTTAGGTGAAGAACCAAACTTAGACACATTGGTAACCAAAGCGGATAAATTGGGCAACAATCAAAGTTTTACTGAAGCAGACAAACGAAGCGCAGAAGTTGTTGTAGACAGCAATACAGGAGCAAAACAGACCATCTATTATCTTGGTTATGCTGATGAAGCAACATCAGACATTGGTCTTCAACCATTATATTTCCAACAAAGCACATGGCTTAAAAGTAAAGTTATACCTCAAGAAGCCGGTAAACCAGGGTCGTGCAATGATAAAGGGAACGGAGAACAATGTGGAGCAAACTTTGTCGGTTGGTCTGCCGTAATGGGCTTTATTTATCCAAAATCCTTGTATGCATCGGTACTTACCAAGTTAGGTGTAACTACTCTGGATAATGATTATTACTGGAATGTATTTCCTGTCATGACGCAAACTCTTGAAGCCTATGCTACCGTATATTGCTACTTTGACAGAACAAACATCTATCAATCCGGAATTGACGGAAAATATGTTGACCAGTATGACCAGTTAAACTACTTTAGAGGCGGATACAAAAAAGACAGTAATTCGGATAATCAAGAGTATATTGACCGCTTAAATGATCCGACATTAATATACAACAACCCATGGTAGCAAAAAAAAGAGGAGCTCCACTCCTCTTTTTTTATATACGGAAACCCCCAGCCAGGCTGGGGGTTCAATAAAGCTTATAACTATACATCCAAAAAATCCTTTGCTATAAAAAGAGTTGCAAAACGACCTTTTATTAACAAAAAAAGCAAAGGATTTTTTACTATGGACATGAATAGAATAGCACATACAAGTTGGAATTGTAAATACCATATCATATTTGCCCCCAAATATAGATAACACCTTGTGGGTAAAAGAATATTTGTTAGAATATTGATAATACTGTTCTTAATTTTCAAAAATAGTTGATAAATAATATTGATTTTTTTATTGTAGTAAAATATTATCAGAACATATAAAGAACAAAGAGGATTTTATGGAAAATATTCAATTATATAATGGAAACTGTCTTGATATTTTACCGCAGCTGATTGAAGATGGAATAAAAGTAGATGCTGTTATTACAGATATACCCTATGGAACTACAGCTTGCGATTGGGATTCTGTAATACCTTTAGAAGAAATGTGGAATTGCATCAAAGGAATAAGAAAAGAAAATGCGGCAATTGTTTTATTTGGTAATGAACCATTTAACAGTTATTTAAGAGTTTCTAATA
>JBGVOY010000044.1:0-6922 GCA_045126755.1 Alphaproteobacteria bacterium
GTTCATCAATGACGAACAAACCGTTGTCACGGATAAGAACATCATCAAAGTAAATCTGACCTCCACCATATTCGGGTGTTTGGATAAGAACCAAATCCCAGTGGATTTCGGAAGAATTTCCGTTAGGTGCTGTTTTGTAGCAGTTGCCGATTGCCATATGCAATGAGCCTGCAATTTTTTCATCAAACAAGATATTGCACATATCTTTGGTGATGAAAGGATTTACACCTAAGGCAAACTCTCCGACATAACGAGCTCCTTCATCTTTGTTGAAGATGTTTTCAAGGTCTTCTTTGCGTCCGTTGTGTTCACAATTTACGATTTTTCCGTTTTCAAACCACAGCTTGATGTTGGAAAATTTCTTTCCGTCCATGTGGCTTGATGTGTTAAAACGGATAACACCGTTGACCGAATTTTTTACCGGAGCAGAATATACTTCTCCGTCCGGAATATTCCTGTGGCCTGAGCATACAACCGCACCGATGTTTTTGATGGAAAACGAAATGTCTGTTTCAGGACCGACAATTCGAACCTTATCGGTTTTTCTCATCAGTTCGGCGAGTTTATTCATTTGCGGCTCCATTTTTGAGTAGTCGAGCAGGCAGGCGTTGAATAAAAAGTCGGTAAACTGCTTTGTTGACATACCGGCCTCATACGCCATCACATCGTTTGGATATCTGAGCACGCACCAACGGGTGTTGTCAACACGATAACGCAGAACTTTTGCATAGCTTTCGCTGTATTGAACCTGACTTTCGTCTGTTACATCAGAAGCATCGTATGGATTCGTTATGCTCGAAAATCCGATATATACGTCCATCTTTTTCATCAGTTCAAGATGAAATTTGCAGTATTCATCAATCTGTTCTTTTTTAGCATGTTTGAGCATTGCGTTTGTAAAACGAATGTCATTCAAGTAATAGAAAGGAACACCTCCAAGCTTGACTGTTGCTTCGATAAATGCTTCAAACAACGGGGTGGCACGTAAGCCTTTTGCGTCAATAAAGACCTTCTCGCCGGGAGCGAGATTTACGGAATTGCGCATGACATTTTCCGCAAGTTGCTGTAATCTGTTCATAATTAACATTTTAATAGGTTTATGGATGGTATTGTATGTGTTTTTTGTTATTTTGTCAATATAAAAATATTGCTTTGATAAGAAAAATACGCTAGCATAATACTCAAAATTATGGAGTTGTGATAATGGAAAATGAATTGCAGATTCGTGTAGAAAATGAAATCAAAAAAATTATGGACAGAGCAGCAAATGTCGATATATATGCTGATGTTTCGTTTAGCGATGTTCAACTTACATTATTAAAAGAGCTTAACTATTTAAGCGTAAATCAAACTATATGTGATGAAGAAGCTCAACGTGATCCGAGAACCATTTTTTATAAAACAAACAGTAATCTTAAAAAAGCCTTAGTTTCATTATGTCTAACTCAGGCGTTGATTAATAAGCGTTCAAAAGGATATTGTACCAAAGAATATTTTGAAGCAAATATTAACGTTTTAACTAAAGGGGATGGAAGTTCTAAAAAAATAGAGTTTGGAAACTGCGAAGAAAAAGAAGTTTTGGCAGCTATTAACGAAGAAATGGTTTTTGATTATATTTTATATTCTCAAGGTCGTGGAATTGAAGCATTTTCTATGGATAAGACAAATTGCAGAGGTTTGAGTAACTTTACTCCGGGTGGTAATCAAACATACGAGTTTGCTCGTTTTGAAAAATTATATCATGAAGAAAAAACAAAAAAACTTGCTGAAGAAAAAGAAAAATTGCAGTTAGCATTTAAAGAAACATTCTTGAAAGAACTTGCTGTGGGTATGGCTCAACAACAGCTGGAAAAAAATGAAAATATTGGGCAACTAATAAGTTCGATCTTTGAAAAAGAAAGTTATTTATCAGCAATTGACCAAATTTTGCATAATTCGCTTACAAAACAGGCAGAAAATGAAAAACAGCAAAAATTGCAACAAAACCAGTCGTTAAAGAGTGGCTTGATTGAATATCTCGATAATGACTATACAAAAGAGTTTATAGCATACATCGAGCATAAAAGAGAAGACAGAAATCGTTAATTTTGATTTTTTGCATTTTTAATGTTTGAAACCTCATTACGAGCTAAAGCATCTACTCTTTCGTTTTCGGGATGGCCGTTGTGTCCTTTGACCCAAACCCAGCGGATTTCGTGTTTTTTTATCAGCTCATCAAGTTGCTGCCACAAATCGACATTTTTTACATCGCTTTTTTTATTTGCGGTTTTCCAAGAGTTTTTTTTCCAATTTTCAAGCCATTCGGTAATGCCGCACATAACATATTTACTATCGGTATAAAGAGTAATGTTGCAAACGGTTTTAAGGGCTTTTAAAGCTTCAATTACGGCGGTTAATTCCATCCGATTATTTGTAGTGTTCTGTTCTCCGCCGCTTAATTCTTTTTCAATATCCTTATATCTTAACAGAGCTCCCCAGCCGCCAATTCCCGGATTTCCGGAACAAGCGCCGTCTGTAAATATTTCAATTCGGGCAGCCATTTTAAGACCTCATCAGAAAGTTGTTAAAAAATTCAGCGCACAGTTGTTCGGTATTATCCTCATCTCTTAATGCTTTTGCTACAAAAGAACGCAGTTTGTTTTTAGGAATATAGATTCTGAAATCTTTAGGTGCGGCGTTATCGGCTCCGATTACTCCGTTTAAGCAAAAGTCGTCTTCAACATAAGGCGACAGAATTATTTGTGCATTTGCAAATTTTAACATTCCTCTGGGCGGTAATCTCAATTCGGGTTTCGTAATTAAGTTAATGTGTCCTAAAATTGAGCTAAGCGAGTCCATTTGATTGTAGTTTGAAAATCTGACCTTATTGTATTCGCTTGCTAAATTTTCGGTTGTGCAAGAAAAATATATTTCTCGTGCTATAGCGTTGCTTTCGTTATGTGCTTGAACGGCAAAACTGATTTTTACATATTTTTCCGGCGGATTATCTATTGTATGCGGATAAAGCATATCTTCATCTGTGTTTTGTAAAATTTCCAGTTGTCTGTTTTCTAATACCAGTTCAATATCAGGTTGTGGACGTTTGCCAAACATTCCGGCAATAACGGCATAAGGGGCAGGGACATTGTTTGAACCCGAACGAATATAAATGGCTCCGCCTATTGTGCTCATTAACGGAGTGATTTCAGACTTTGGAATATATGTAGCAATAAATCCGTCGCCGTTTTTATCACAACTTATGATATGGTTTCTGACTTTGTTATGACTTGGAATTGTGCAACCTGAAATGGCGCCTTCCAGCCAACTTAAAAAACGATGGACATTTTTTACTTTAATTTTTGCTTTTGCGACATCTCCGATTTCGTGATCTCTGGAACATTCTACCCCCCAAACAATAACGCCTCCTTCAGAGTTTCCGAATCCTGAAATCGCTTTAGCCAGATTTTTTCTGTCATCACGGTGTAGGGTATTAAAATTTTTGCCGGTAGATACGGCTTGTTTGAAGTCTAAAAACAACTCTTCGGTTTGAAGGGTTAAAATAAACTCATCTATTGCATCTTCACCAAAATATATGAGCTTTTGAAAAATATCTTCTGCGCGTGACATAGTATTACTCCATATTACTTTTTAGCAAGTTATCACAAGATTTATAAAAAACTCTTAATATTTTTATATGAATGCAAAATAAAACCTCCGGCTTGAATACGACCGGAGGTTTACAAATCTTATTTATAGTTCAAGATTAACCCTGACGACATTTCAATTTAGGGTTCTTTTTGTTAATAACGTAAACACGACCCTTACGGCGAACAATCTGACAGTCTTTATCACGAACTTTTTTTGATCTTAAAGAGCTATAGCATTTCATTTTTTTTTGTTCCTTTTCATTTCAGTTGAGCGCAACTTATGATAATTTAAAACAAATGTCAACCTAAATTTTCAGATTTGTTTAATTTTTTTTAATATTAGTTGCTTTTTTACTTATTTTGATTATAATAAGGCACAATTTAAGACAGTGTTTGTGCGGAGAAGATATGAATAAGTTAATTTTAGCCGTGTTCGGCCTTTTTATGTGTATAAATGCAGCTAATGCTCAAAATGTCAGCTATATTGAAGAAATGAGGGCTTTAGGTGCCGTGTCGGGGCAAGGACTTGCATGTAATGCTTCAAAATACGATACTTATGAAATGCTTTCAAGAGCAATTCTTATTTCGAAAGCAAAGTCCAATGAAGAACAGTTAGCGGGGATGAATGCCTATAACGAATATAAGGCCAGTGCTTTTATTTCTAAGATAGAAGACGGATTCTATAATTGCCGTGCTATTGCTTCCGATTTTGATAATCAGGATATTTTTAAGATGGTTTTATATGGCGACGGAACAATTAAGATGCCTAACGGAACAATTTTAAAACCCCGTCAGGAGTATGATCCGACGCAAGTATATGAAACAGACAGTAATGCTCGTCAAAATTATATGGATATGTATTATAAGCAGTTGCAAAGGACACAAGGCGACCCTGCTTTCAAAAAAGCATTACGTGAACGTCAATTAAAGGACAATTTTTAATTTTTTAATTTAATTTTTTTAGGAGTATCGGCTGATGGCAGCTTATCAGTATGTGTTTGTGATGCAAAATTTAACCAAAGTATTTCCGGGTGGAAAAGAACTTTTTAAAGGAATTACTTTATCATTTTTACCGGGGGCTAAAATTGGTGTTTTAGGTGTAAACGGCGCCGGTAAATCTACTTTATTGAAAATTATGGCAGGGGTTGATAAAGAGTTCAACGGCGAAGCGTGGGCTGCCGATGGTGTAAAAGTAGGTTATTTAGAACAAGAACCTAAACTTGACCCGAATAAAAACGTTATGGAAAACGTTATGGACGGTTTGGGCGAAGTCAGAGATTTGCTTAATGAGTTTGAAACTGTCTCGGCAAAATTTGCTGAACCTATGTCAGATGACGAAATGAATGCTTTAATTGAAAAGCAAGCCGAACTTCAAGAAAAAATTGATGCTTGCAATGGTTGGGATTTAGAGCGCACAATCCAAATTGCAATGGATGCACTTCGTTGCCCTCCGGCCGATGCTGATGTTACCAAACTTTCCGGCGGTGAAAAACGTCGTGTTGCACTTTGCCGATTGCTGTTACAAAAACCTGATATGCTTTTGCTTGATGAACCTACAAACCACTTAGATGCTGAATCTGTAGCTTGGCTTGAGCAACATTTAAAAGAATATAAGGGAACCGTGGTTATGGTTACTCACGACAGATATTTCTTGGATAATGTAACAGGTTGGATACTGGAGCTTGACAGAGGACAAGGCATTCCTTATGAGGGTAACTATTCTTCTTGGCTTGAACAAAAACAAAAACGTTTAGAGCAAGAAGCCAGAGAAGAAACAGCACGTCAAAAAACATTGGCTAACGAGTTAGAATGGATTCAAAAAAATCCGAAAGCACGTCAGGCAAAATCAAAAGCTCGTATTAACGCATACGATGAGTTATTATCTCAGGCTACAAAAGATAAAATTACTCACGCATACATCAATATTCCGATGACTGACCGTCTTGGCGATTTGGTTATTGAAGCTAACAATATCAGCAAGTCGTTTGGTGACAGAGTGTTAATTGATAATCTGTCTTTTAAAATTCCGAAGGGAGCTATTGTTGGTATTATAGGTCCTAATGGTGCCGGTAAAACAACATTATTTAAAATGATAACAGGACAAGAAAAGCCCGATTCGGGAGAAATCAGAATTGGTGATACTGTTGATTTAGGATATGTAGACCAAAGTCGTGATGAGTTAGATTCGAACAAAAATGTATGGGAAGAAATTTCCGACGGCCTTGATATTATTGAACTTGGTAAAAAGCAAATGCCATCACGTGCGTATGTCGGACAGTTTAATTTTAAGGGTTCTGACCAACAGAAAAAAGTCGGGCAACTATCAGGAGGTGAACGCAATCGTGTTCATTTAGCAAAAATGCTTAAAAAAGGCGCAAATGTGATTATGCTTGACGAACCTACTAATGATTTAGACGTTGATACTTTGCGTTCTTTGGAAGAAGGTATTATGAACTATCCGGGCTGTGTGTTGGTAACATCTCACGACAGATGGTTTTTAGACCGCTTGGCAACTCATATTTTAGCTTATGAGGATGAAGGTCATGTTGAGTGGTTTGAAGGAAACTTTGAAGAATATGAAAAAGACAAGCGTCATCGTTTAGGCGAGGAAGCGTGTCGCCCGCACAGAATTAAGTATAAGAAACTTGAAAGATAATTTATTCCCCACGGTATAGACGGCTGTGGGGATTTTGCATAAAATATTCCCGTAGTTAAATGCTACGGGGATATTTAATCATAAAACAATGTAACTGCAAAAAGCTAAATTAAACATATATGCTATTGGCATTTAAAATAGCCGCCGCAACTTGTGGGAGAGGCTTGCAAATTTTTAGCCAAACATTCTTTTTTAGTAAAACGATATTCAACAGGACAACAAGAGTAGAAACCTCGTTTGTATGGACACTCTTTATTAATTTTTAGATCTCCGCAACTGCTAAATTTGTATCCGGCATTTGCACATCTTTCTATATCAGTTACATAATTGCGAAATCTTTTTGTTTTTTTCTGTGTTCCTGCTCCCAAAGCGTTAGGCAAAAACTGAACACCTGCAGTTGCATTAAAAGCAAAACAAGATAAAATTACGGCTATAAATATCGTTTTTTTCATTAAATCCTCCTATGAAATATTAAATATTATATTACACTTTTTTATTTAAATTGACAAGAATATTTTTTATTTATTCAAAACTGCCAATTTTTGTAAAAATTTTATTTGTGTATCAGCAATTTGCTCCACCGATTTTATGTCGACATATTCTTCTTTGCCATGCATTCCTTCTCCTGTTCCCGAATGCA
>JBGVOY010000045.1:0-4821 GCA_045126755.1 Alphaproteobacteria bacterium
CATGGTTTTGTTGTCGATGAAAATCATTTGATTGCGCAAACCAAAAACGGCCGTAAAATTATGAATTTGCTTGAGGGAGAATATGCTACATTTTGTAAGCCGATTATCGGCGATATGATAGCAGTTGTAGGGCAAAACAGAAAACTTTTAATTTTTAAGGTTGAAGAAATTCCTACAATGGCAAGGGGACGTGGTGTTTGCCTGCAAAAATACAAAGATTGTGAAATGACCGATATTCAAATTTTTAACTCAGAAGAAGGTTTTGAATATAATCGTTCCGGCGGTGTAACCAAAGAAAAAGAACTGATTTCGTGGCTTGGTCATAGGGCGCAGGCCGGTAAGATTGTTCCGTTCGGTTTCCCGAAGACCAATACCTTTTTTAAGGAATAACTAAAAATCCCCCCAATAATATTGAGGGGATTTTTTTAGCAATATTTTTCCAAATACCACATAAATTGCATTACACAGCCGTTTTCCGCACATTGTTTGCAGTATGGTTCATAATCTGCTATTGTTTTTGTTCTGAGATTGTTGGTACCGTTTGCGTAAGCATCACCAGAGTAAGAAACCACATTTCTATTGTTAACGGACATACTAAAAAAATATATCTCCTTACTTTGCTCCTTAGAAGCATTTAGAGCATTTGCGCAAATATTCCAATCCATTCCTTTTGCTACTCGAAGATTTACTAATGAACGCCTGATACAACCACCTACGTTTGATGAAAATTCAACAGAATTTCCGAATACATCTTTTACGGTCCCGTTTTTTTGAATCATTTCTTTCGGAATTTCATTTGTTCTTTTATAATACTCTAACATAGAAGCTTGGTTATTTTTCCATATTCCTTTATCTCGAGTCATTAAATTAAAAACAGTATTTAATTGCATAGCATGTTTATTGAGTTTATATTTCATCATAGCGTTAGAATAACCGGCAATAGCTCCGACAGACAAAACACCGATAATTGCTAGTACACCAATTATTTCTACCATACTTCTTCCGAGTTGATTTATTTTCATATAAACATCCTTTGAAACAATAACTATTCTGTTTAGACATAAGAAATTTTATAAAATCTCCCTTGTCTAGCTAAATAATAGAATGTTTTATCCTTCTTTGCAAGCAAAAAGTGTGTTGCGAATTATAAAATATTTTCCCCTCTCATAAACAAAGAGAGGGGAAAGTAAAAATGTTTATCTTAATTTTATGACAGATAATTATTGTTGATATTTTTGAAGTAAAAATATTCAATGATTTCAACTATTCCGTATAATATAATGTAAAGACCGAGTAGTGTGCTTATTGTTACTGCCCCTAAAACCGGATATTGCAAAATCATAAATCCGAAAAAAACTCCTAAAAGCCCTAAACTCAAACTCCATCCCCAAGGTAAGTCATTTTTGCTTAAATGATAACTGCTTACCATTTGAACAGTTCCTACGGCAATACTCCATAAAGCAAATATAATCGGTAGTGTTTCGGCACTTACACCCAAATTAGAAACTAAAATTATACCGACTATAATGTCAATAGCTCCGACAAACATAAACCAACCGGATTCAATAGAAGTTGAAGATCCGATGTATCCGGCTCCGACTACAATGAGGGCAATTCCGATGTATAAGCTCAAAGCCATAAGGCTGATAAAAGGATTAAACCAAACATAAGTTCCTAAAACAATCATTAAAATACCTGCCAGAAAATGCCAAATTCCCGCACAACAAGGCGTTTGTTCAGAGTTTTTGATAATTAAATCTACCATTTTATTCTCCTTTAAATGTTATCAAGTGTGCTTTATGTAATATTTTTTTGCCGATAAACAAATAAAACGAAGGTCTATATTCGGTTTAAAATTGTAAAATTCAAATTATTTGATTTGTGCAGATTAAATTTTTTAAGGAGTAAATTATGATAAAAAAAGCCTCATTACTTGCACTTTGTTTTATGATTGCTTTATCAGGAGCTTCATTTGCGAAAGAAAGTTGTTTAAATAATGAAAAATATGGTGGGTATATTGTAAGTCAAGAAGATATATCAACGGTAAAAGATGCCCAAAATATGAAAGATGATTCGTATGTTACATTACAAGGTAACATAACTAAAAGGCTAACAAAAAACAAATATCAGTTTGCTGATTCAAGCGGAACAATAATGCTTAAAATCGGTAAAAAAGTTTGGCACGGTCAAACTGTAAGCGCAAAAGATATTGTTCAAATTATGGGTGAAGTCGAGAAAGAAAATGATAAAACAATTATAGATGTAAAAACTTTAATTAAAAAATAGATTGCAAAAGGAGTTCTTAAAGAACTCCTTTTTCTAGCTTTTTTAACATTTTATTTATCATTAGACTTGATACTCAATCTTAATCCTAAAGCTAATAAAATTTTCCATAATGTTAATTTTTTAATGGTTATTTACTTTTATTGCCTTTTTAACTTTGTTTTTTAAGTGATTAAAAGGTTGCCAAAAATGACATTCATCAACAACCCAACAAACAACCAATGCTATAACTGATAATAACAGCCATTTCCAATTTAAGGTCGCATTAAACATAATAAGACCAAAAACAGTAAGCAGAGAAAAAATAAGATTTTTCATAATTGATAATATTTTTAATAGTTAAACATCATAATTTTTGAAAGTGGGCAAATAGTAAAATATTTATTCAAAAAAAGCAATATAAAAAGCAAAAAGGGCATAATGATTTGTCCGAATTTTTGGTTTTCTTGATGTTGTTTCTCTGTTGAAACTCTAATATACGCATAAATCATGACCTATCCTTTTAACATATTTGATTCAAAAAGATAAGTTTAATTGATATTCATAGTATTGAAAAAAAAAGAAACTATAAGTCAGATGGGTGAAAAAAGTAAATGTTCATATCCTATAAAACACTTATTGGCAGATACTGAAATTGAAGATACATTAGTTGATAAGAATAAGGCTCTTGCGGAAGTTTATAAAACATACGTTCCTGAAGGACTTGACTATATGAGAGCAGGAATAAGGAGTGCTTTGAGACAAAAACGACAAGAAAGTAAAGATGAGGCAGCGTTTATGAACGCATTAAGTAATTGGAAAAATGGTAAAACTCAATAACTTCCATTAACAATACTTATAAGGTAGGATAAAAAAAGCTTTCAGAAAATATCTGAAAGCTTTTCTAATCTTGGTTACTAAATTTTTGCAAACAATTCTTGTACTTGGTTTCTGGCTTTTATCAGCCATTCAATGTGGCTGTCTACATCTTCATAATGGGATTTTGAATTATAAATAAAAATCTCACTATTTTTAGATGTATAAATAGCGCTCATTATTTCCTTGTATGTCTTATCATTCGCCAAAAAAGCAATAGCACTTTGATTTATTAAAGATAGCGCGTCATCTATAATCGGTAAATATTTTTGCATTTGTGTTGAACACAAAGCCCCTTCAATCATATCTTTGTGAGTAGATTGCAACCATCTTTCATCAGATGAAATTTCACAAAGTATTGACAAGATTGGATTGCTATCATAATTTGTTTCAATAAAGTGGTATTTGTCGCGAAATATCAATCGGTTACTTAAAGAAAATATGCCTAAATTGTCTTTATCTTTTATTGTTAAAAGAAAAACTAAATACACTAAATCTCTTAAACCAACAGATGATTTAAAAGGAAAGGCATTTTTGTTAGGATATCCGTCCACGATTTCTTTTACATACGCTTTACTGTTAAAATACATTAATTGCAATCTATATACCGTGTAATGTATAAGCACTTCCGCTACTAATGTTTTATAACATTTTCTCTCTTTATTTGCATCAAGCAATCTATCAACATAATTATTCATACGCATAGATTTTTTTAATTAATAATAAACTGTTGCTTGTATTATAGAATTATTTAACAAAAAAGCAAGTTTTTTTTAGTACAAACCACTTCAACGTCTTGAGTGACGTGTAGGTCTTTCGTGTTGGTTAAAACTGGCTTAAAAAAAAGCAAAAAAAAGACCCCGTTACGGGGCTTAAAAAAGAATGGTGCGAGAAAAGAGAGACTCGTTCTTGCTCATAAGTTCGCATTTTTTCAAATGCTCACTAACTCGCTTCGGTCACCTTTTTTGTAACACTTGTTTCGCTTCGTTGTCACTTGCTCACAAGTTAACAAAAGTGTTATCTGCGGTAAAAATTACTTTGTTAAAGTAATTTTTATCCTCGACCCGACCCAAGTGGGTCGTTAGTTCTAACCTCTTGCCGACACTTTAAAACAAAAAAAGCACCCTAAAGGTGCATTTTTGTTTTAATGGTGCCGACAGAGAGACTCGAACTCCCGACCCACTGATTACAAATCAGTAGCTCTACCAACTGAGCTATGTCGGCATCACAACGAATGTTCTTATATAGTATGATTTTTTAGTTGTCAATAAAAAAATTCAATAATTTTAAAAAAAAATATAATTGTGTTGCATGTTGTAAAAATACGATAAGTTAAACTGCTAATGAAAAAGTTCTTGATTTTTAAAAAAAATATGCTATACGTATGTCCACTCTTGAAATGTTTTTTAAGAGTTTTGATTTTTTGTTTTAATTTATTTCGTGGGAGAACAGCCATGTTCAAAACCACGAAACCTAACTAAGAGGTATGAAAAATGGCTAAGTCTAAAAAGAAAATTTTAGGTTTAATCAAGCTTCAAATTGCCGCTGGAAAAGCTAATCCTTCTCCTCCGGTTGGTCCTGCTTTGGGTCAAAAAGGCTTGAATATTATGGAATTCTGCAAAGCATTTAACGCTGCAACACAAAAAATGGAACCTGGTATTCCTGTTCCTGTTATCATTACTG
>JBGVOY010000046.1:0-9282 GCA_045126755.1 Alphaproteobacteria bacterium
TTTTTTTTAGAGTCAATAACATTTTTACTAAAAAAACATTTTTTTTGATAAAAAGTTACTTCTCTGATTTTATTTTTCCGAAATTCCCAAAACAACGGCAATTTTTTGCCCAGTCGCCTCAATAGTTCCGGTGCCGTCGACACAAGTAAGCAAGCCCTTTTTTTCAAAATAAGGAATTGTCGGATATGTTAACGACCTGTAATTTACCAATCGATTACGTACAGTTGTGCGATTGTCATCTTGTCTTCTTGAAAATTCGACACCTCCGCACACATCACACACGCCATAAACTTTCGGTTTTTGAAATTTATCATGGTATCCTTGACCGCATTTCATACAAGAATAGCGCCCCAAAATACGTTCCATTATTATTTCATCGGGAACTTGTATCTCCACAACTCTGTCTAAAACGATTCCTTTTTCTTTTAACAAGACACTCAAAACTTCAGCCTGTGGAAGAGTTCTCGGGAAACCGTCAAGAATAAAGCCGTTTTTACAATCTTCTTCATCTATACGGGAAGATACCATCTGAATTATCATCTCATCGGTTGCAAATTCGCCCCTATCAAGCGCTGCTTTCAAATCACGCCCTAAAGGAGTATCTTTCTTTGCCTCCGCACGCAACATTTCGCCGGTGGAAAGATGACATATATCAATTTTTTCTTTTAATATTCTGGCTTGAGTGCCTTTACCGCAGCCAGGAGCTCCGGTAAAGACAATATGCAAACCTTTTTTATTTTTATACATTTTTATTTTCTCTTTTTATTAACAAGAGATGCTTTTTTAATTAAACCTTCGTATTGATACGCAATTAAGTGCGACTGAACTTGTGTAACAAAATCCATCGTAACCTGAACAACGATTAACAATGTTGTTCCGCCCAAAACAAACGGCACTGAAAGTTTTGAAATAAGAACTTCCGGTAAAATACATAACAAAGTCAAATATGTAGCACCGACAACTGTTAATCTTGTAATTACATAATCAAGATATTCCGCAGTACTTTTACCCGGTCTTATTCCGGCAACGAAACCACCATGTTTTTTCAAATTATCTGCTGTGTCTTCAGGATTAAATACAACAGCTGTATAGAAAAATGAGAAGAACACAATCAAGAATGAATATAATATCAAATAAAGAGGTTGACCATGACCTAACCATTGGCTTAATGTTTGAGCCCATGACGGACCGGTTTGTGCAGACATATTGGCAACCGTAATCGGTAATAACAATAACGAGCTGGCAAAAATCGGAGGAATCACACCCGTCGGGTTAATTTTTAACGGCAAATGTGAACTTTCTGCCGACATCATACGCATACCCATTTGACGCTTAGGATATTGAATGATAATTTTTCTTTGTGCTCTTTCAACAAATACAATTACATAAATCAATGACAAGGCCATAACAAGCAATAATGCAATAACACCAAAAGACATTGAACCGATACGTCCCAATTCAAAGGTTTGAGCTAAAGCACTCGGAATATTGGCAATAATACCCACAGTAATGATTAACGAAGAACCGTTACCGACACCGCGAGATGTAATTTGATCGCCCAACCAAACAACAAACATTGTTCCGCCGACCAACGACACAATAGTTGTAAATCTAAACACAAAACTAGGTATAACAACAGCAGAAGCACCTGTATCTCCGCTCATACTTTCAAGACCTACGGCAATACCGTATCCTTGAATAATAGTAATCAATACTGTTAACATTTTCGTATAATGTGTTACCTTGCGCTGACCTGCTTCACCTTCTTTTTTCAATGCTGCCAACGACGGAATAACCGATTGACCAAGCTGAATGATAATTGACGCAGAAATATACGGGAAAATATTTAATGCAAAAATTGTCATACGAGATAACGCACCACCGGAGAACATGTTAAACATTCCCAAGATTCCTCCTGAATGTCTTGTAAAAACTTCTGAAAGAATATCCGGATCGATTCCCGGAAGCGGAATGAAGGTTCCTAAACGAAACACAATCAAAGCCAAAATCGTAAACCACAATCTTCTTTTGAGTTCATCTGCTTTGCTAAAAGCGGACATATCCATACTAGCCGCCATTTTTTCTGCTAATGATACCATTTTTTTATCCTTAAATTAATTTAAAACAAACATTACGGGTTTACAAAACCCATTTGGGAGTAATCTAATACACAAATTAAAAAAATAATGCAACTATTTTCTCTTTATCCTCAATTTTTATTAAAAAAACGGCTCAAAATACCATTTTGAACCGTTTTAAACCTGTGTATGATATTTTTAATAATCATTTATCATAGATTTTGTAATCTTATCATAAGCCATAAGCTCAGTTAAAACCTTTTCCATATCCGATAACGGAATTGTATTCGGGCCATCAGACATTGCTTTATCCGGATTGTCATGCGTTTCAATAAAGACAGCAGCAACACCGACAGCAACCGCAGCTCTTGCCAACACAGGTGCAAACTCTCTTTGTCCGCCGGTAGAAGAACCTTTACCACCGGGTTGTTGAACAGAGTGTGTAGCATCAAAAATAACAGGACAACCCGTGTCTTTTGCCATTTGAGGAAAACCTCTCATATCAACAACTAATGTATTATAACCGAAACTGGTCCCTCTTTCTGTTATACAAACATTGTCATTTCCCGAATCTGTTGCCTTTTGAACCAAATTTTTTACATCCCAAGGTGCTAAAAACTGTCCTTTTTTAATATTAACAACCTTACCTGTTTTTGCGGCCGCCACAACCAAATCTGTTTGACGACACAAAAACGCCGGTATTTGCAACATATCAACATATTTTGCAACTTCGTTACATTGTGATGCTTCATGAACATCGGTTACAATAGGTAACGTCGGATAAAGTTTTTTGATTTCTTCAAAAGTGCGCATACCTTCTTCAAGCCCAACACCTCTTGCACCATTGATTGATGTGCGGTTTGCTTTATCAAACGATGCCTTAAAGACATAGTTAATGCCCAATTTTTTAGTAATTTCAACCATATTGGAAGCAATCATAATTGCATGTTCTCTGCTCTCAATTTGGCAAGGACCACAAACAAGTGATAACGGCAATTTGTTACCGATTTCAAAATTACCTATTTTAATTTTCTTTTGCTCCATTTTAAGCTCCTTTATATTTAGTTTAATCTGAATTTAGACCACACAAACAGCACATTACCGTCATTTTCGACACCGGGAACGTATGCCGCTTGCAAATCAAAACGCTTATACCCTATACCAAACATAGGAAGAGGAAGCGGAACCGGAATATAAGAATATTCATGACGTTGAGTTAAACCCACCGTAAATCCTGCTCCTACTCTAAAATCTTTGGCATCATTTAAATACCAATTTTTCAAAAATGCATAACCGAACATTGTTTCCACATAATCGTTAGAATCAATGAACGCCATCGCATATAAAGCATGCCAATCTCCATCGGTATCGTAACGAGAAACACCTAAACCGCCGCCCCATGGATTTTCATTATATTTATCAATGTGTTCATCATCGTATGTTAAACGATTATGCCAAGCATACAAAGGTACATACAAATCATACGTATCGGATGCCCAAGTTTGTTTAACATTATGCTTAAACTTTTCCATCCAACCCATACCTTCCGTTTCACTTGCATTTACATTAAAAGCAAATAGTGTAAAAACAACGCTCAACATCCATATAATTTTTTTCATTTTAGTCCTGTTAGTTTTATTGACAATGCCCTATGTTATAAAACATATACATTTTTTTACAAATATTTTTTTATCCTATTCCACAAGTTACGACTTAACCGATTTCAAAGTATTATCTGCGACAACCTTATCAATTACGGCTTTCACAAATACATCTATTGCTTTTCCGTCCGAATAATCAGCCGGCGCGACCTTATGCGCTCTTCCGTCCCTGTTTAATGCCGAAGCTCTTTCTTTTTTACCGCTGTTATATACGGCCAAAGTATGTCCTCCGGCTTTATTAAGCATCGCCATACAAGGAATATCCGTGCTACCGTCACCAATATAAATCATATTCTCAAATGGCATAGGACGACACGATTTATCAATATGCTTATTAACACCTTCCGTATCAGTTACATCCAAACATCCCTTATTTATACGAAACATATATTGTGTTTTTGAAGTATAATTTAAGACTATCGCAGGCCACACGGCAGCACCTGTATCATCATACATAAATGAAGATGCAAAAATTTCGGTAAACTTACCGGCAATCGAAGCCCCCTCAAGCATTTCTTTCAACCCCGAAGATATTATATAATGTTGCATTTTAACACCTTTGGAACGAGCATATTTATTTATACGGTCAAACCAAGATTCAACCCCTTTGTATAACTCTATATTTTTACCGTATTCCATAAAATCTTCACGAGTAATTGATAAATTACGTTTTTTAGCCTCATCAATCGTAACTTTCATATACGCCAAAATATCATCTGCTTTTTCATCTTTAGCTAATGTATTAGATTTATCCCAAAACTCTCTTGCCGTTACACCGAGTTTCTTAATAAATCCGTATTCTTGCATATTTCCCGGAGATAATGTTCCGTCAAAATCATAGCAAATTGCCATAGGTATAAGTTTTTTTGCCATACTATTCTCCCCTCTGTTTAATAATTGCATATTAGAGCAAATATTGTTCACAATTTCAAGCAATTATTGACATTTTGTAATAAAACCTCCGCCTAACACCTTCTCATTATCATAAAAAACTACTGACTGACCAACCGCTATAGCCTTTTGATGCTCCTTAAAATCAACCTGATATTTCCCGTTATCAAGTGGTGTTACTCGCACCTTAAACGGTTCTTGAGCCGACCTTACTTTTGCTTGCACATCAACAATATTTGTTATCATTGGCACACTTACCCAATTTAAGCCGTCAGCAATCAACCCTTTACAACCGGCCTCTTCTTCAAATCCGACAACGACTTCATTGGTTTCAGGGCGAATATCTATTACGTATAAAGGTCTTTCTGCCGACAACCCCATTCCTTTTCTTTGACCTATTGTATAATGCCATATCCCTTGATGTTGGCCCAATATCTTACCTGATGAATTTACAAAATTACCGATTTTAGGCTCTTGTCTTAATATGTCATTTATATCACCGGAGTAAAAATCTTGACTATCTTTCTTATTTGCAACCTCTAATCCGGCAATTTCGGCAAATCGGCGAACTTCATCTTTAGAATATCTTCCTAAAGGCATTATTACATCTTTTAACTGTTCTTGCGTTAAGCGATATAAAAAATATGACTGATCACGTTTTTTTTCCAAGCCCCTATAAAGTTGATAACGACCGGATTGTTCATCAAATCCGGTTATGGCATAATGCCCCGTGGCAAATTTATCAAATTCCAACCCTTGTGCTTTTGCTGTTTTAGGTAACGCATCAAATTTGATACTCGTATTACAAATCACACACGGATTTGGTGTCCTGCCGGCCAAATATTCCGATTTAAAATTCGATAATACAATTTTTTTATATTCCTGACTGCAATCAAAAACATAATACGGAATATCCAAATATTGCGCAATCTTACGTGCCGAATTTATATCTTCTTCCTGATGAGCACTGAAACACCCCTTTGCTTTTAAGCTGTTCCCGAAATCCGTATCATCTGCCCAAACTTTCATTGTCGCGCCTATTACATCATATCCGTTTTTTTTCAACAAATACGCAACGGCTGCAGAATCAACGCCCCCACTTAAACCGACAAGCACTTTCATATTTTGCTCCTACCTAAAGTTTTATTATCTTTTCTGCCAATTCGGTATTGTTCGTAACCTTAAAACCGCTATTTTTCATATTATCCTGATACATAAACCTATCTTGATATACTTTATTCAGCGTATCAATAAACAATTTTGCGTCCTTAATCTGATTATCCGGAATAATCTCGCAATATCCCTTTCCTTGGAATGATTTAGCATTAAGCATTTGCTCTCCTCTGCTGGATTCTTCGGATAGAGGAACTAAAATCATGGGCTTGTTTAAGCTGAGTAATTCAAAAATAGAGTTTGACCCTGCCCGTGAAATAACAACATCTGCAGCCGCCATAAAATCTTTTAATTCATCGGATACATAGTCAAATTGTTTATATCCCTTCGTATCAGCCCCTTCAACAACTTGCCCTTTGCCGCATATATGTATAACCTGATATTTTTTCAATATATCATCTAAATTATCTCTTACGGCATCATTTATGCTCTTTGCCCCCAAACTTCCGCCTATAACCATAACAACAGGCTTTTCTCCGTCAAAACCGCAAATTTTACAAGCATTAGATTTCATGCCGTTTTTTAATCGGTCAGATAAAACAGGTCCCACATAATCTACCTTTGATTTATCTTTAACATATTTTATCGTATCTTCAAAGGTCGTAAAAAATTTTGAAACAAAAGGCAAGGACATTTTATTTGCAAGTCCGGGAGTAACATCAGATTCGTGCATTACACACTTTACGGAATTAACTTTTGCCGCACATACAACCGGAAAAGATACAAATCCGCCTTTTGAAAAAATTATATTCGGTTTCTGGCGATTAACAATCCATATTGCTTGCAAAATTCCGACAGGAATCTTAACCAAATCGATAAAATTCTGCCAAGAAAAATAGCGTCTTAATTTTCCGGTTAATATCGGAATATATTTAACTTCCTTTATTTTCCCGACAAGTTCTTTTTCAATTCCGTTATACGAACCGATATAAACAACCTCCCAACCGTTTTGCAAAAAAAACGGAATAAGCGCTAAATTAAGGGTTACGTGGCCGGCAGAACCGCCACCGGTAAATATAATTTTCTTAGTCATTTGCAACCTCATCAGTTAACAGTAATGTATCATTATTTTCTTCAAATTCTATTTTAATGCTTTTTGTTGCCTTAGCGCCCAATGTTTTCATTTTAGCCGCCAACGATACCGCATTTCCTTTTCCTGTTGAAAGTTTTTTTATAGCTTCTTCATAACTTTTTCTGCTTGAAGTTATTGCATTATCAATCTTTTGCATATCTTCAAGAAAATTGCAAAGCTTATCATAGAGCGAACCGCCAAGCTCGGCAATCTGAGCCACGTTTTTGTTACGCCTTTCAATTTGCCATAAACTCTCAATGGTTTTCAACAACGGCAACAGCGACGAAGGAGTTGTAATTGCAATATTCTTTTTATACGCATAATCATACAAATCTTCATCAAAACGAACAGCCTCAACGTATGCGCTTTCAATAGGAATAAAAATGACCACATAATCTAATGACGAATCTTTTAACAGTTTTTGATAATCTTTGGAAGATAATTTATCAATATGTGACCGAATACACTGAGTATGTTTTTTTAGATATTCTTTACGCAGTTCTTCATTTTCTTCATTTATAAAAGCGACATAATCGTTAAGCGAAACTTTTGAATCTACAATAACATTTCTATCGTTAGGCAGATTAACGACAACATCCGGACGGAGCGTTTGGTTATCATCATTTTTTAAAGACACTTGAGTTGTATAATTTATACCTTTTTGAAGTCCGGAAATCTCCAAAACTCGTTCAAGTTGAAATTCCCCCCAATTTCCTTGCATTTTTTTATTACCTTTTAGAGCCTCACTCAAATCTTTTGCATCTTTACTCAGATTTTGATTAAGCGACATCAAATTTTTGAGTTGTTCATCAAATTTTATACTATCCTCATGAGTCTTTTCAACTTTTTGCTTAAAATCAGCCATTTGTTCCTGAAAAGGTTTTAACAACAAATCAAATGTATTTTTTTGCTCTTTACCGAAATGTTCATTTTGCGATTTTATAATTTGGTTGGATATATCTCGAAACTTCAAAGCCATATCTTCTTTATTTTGCTCAATAAACAAAAGTTTCTCTTCCATATATTTTTTCTGATTATCTATATCTGACAACATACGAATATTTTGTGCCGTCAATGAGTTGTTTTCTTCATATAAAGCTTTTACTTGTTCTTGTAAATTATTATTTGCACGATTTTTTTCTTCATACATAATTTTCAACTCTATTGCATTTCGCTCTGCCTTTCTATACTTCAAGTATATCAAAATTATTGCTAAAATCAGAAAAATTCCTATACCGGCAAGTGCTAAAAAAATATATTCAGTTTGTAAAAAATTCATATCAGTCCTCCATTGTTATATTTTTAGCACTGCAATTTTTTATTGCAAGCATTGTTTTAAGTTATCATATCGCAAAGATATAAATGGCTTTTAACTCGTAAAAAAATACACATAATTCAATTTAAACTTGCAAAAAAAAACACATTACAAATGAAGCATTCTGCTCCTTATACTAATTCAGTTCTTTTAGGTTCTTGCTAAAGTGTATGTCGGATATATGCCAAGTGGCGGTAACAGGTATTGTTACACATGTTGCAGATAACACAGGCTAACTCACCACGCCATATAACAAATATGGCGTGGTGTCAGTTATAAAAAAGAAACCTAACATAAACTGTAAGGTTTCTTTTTTATAAAATTCTACTTTATTTAACGATAAAACTAAAAATACATCTTAAACGTTACTATAATTTAATTTTTATCTGGTTTAAGATTTCTCTTAAAACCTCTGCCGGAGATAAATTAAAATCCACATAACTGTCGTTAATGAGGCATTTTTTCTCCATAATATTATACAAGCAAAACGGTGTCGTAAAATACTTACCGTAAATAACGGAATCATCTATATGAAAATCTATCTTATTTTGCGCACAATACCAAGCTTTCGCAGTATCCCACAGATTATCATCTACCCTAAATGAACCATCTTCAAAATACTGCACTTTGTTGAGCTCGTCATAATAGTCAACCGTTGACCAAATTGTTGAATAAGCAATATTATTATCAATCAAATATTTTTTTATATCTTCCTTGTGTCCGCCACTGATAATATGAATTTGACAATTATTCTTAATGGCATACAAATTAAAGTTCTTAAAAAAAACAGGATTTGCCGTAATAACGCCATGATAATCTATACCGATTTTTATCTTTCTATTCATCATTTCCTCCAAAAGCTGAAGAAAATAGCTCTTTAATAGAATTAGGACTAAACACTGACAATGGATTTATCTTAATCAACGGGTCTGACAAGCTACCGTCAATACTGTAATTTGCGGCGATTACCGTTCCGTCCTTTCCGGCAAGTGCCGAACCAATCAAAGGAATTTTTCCGATAAACGAATTTAAGCTGTATGCCGGAGAAATAATTCCTTTCAAACTTAACTGCTCGGACGATGTATTATATGT
>JBGVOY010000047.1:0-2447 GCA_045126755.1 Alphaproteobacteria bacterium
ACGGAATAACCGTAAAACTTCCGGAAAAAGATGTAAAAAAAGCTTGGGAAAAATTTGTAAAAATAAACAATCAATATGGTGTTCTTAATCGTAAATTAACTTTCATAGATTTAAGATACAAAAATAAAGTAAGCGTAACGGTAAGCGATACCGAACAGTAATTAGCAACCGTCAAACATAAGGAATTTGTGTCTTGAATCGACCTTTTGTAAAACCTTACACATTAGCAACTTTAGATGTGGGTTCATCTAAAGTCAGTTGCATTATTGCTCATATCACCGGAAAAGAAAAGAAAATTGAAATTGTCGGCTACGGTTACAACGCCTCAAAAGGTATTAAAAACGGAGTCGTTACCGACATCAATCAGGCAACATTATCTATGTGCAATGCGGTTGAAACTGCCGAACAAATGGCAAACGAACGTATTAACTACGTTATCGTAAATATTTCAGGTGAAAAAACCAGAAGCATAACTCGCAGCACATCAATATCGCTGCATAAAAATCGCCCGATAAACGAAGCCGATATTGAAAAAATCATTAACAAAAGCCATGTTAAAATCAATGTCGCCGACAACGAGCTTATTCATTGTCTTCCTACAAAATATCGTGTTGACGGCGGTGAAGTTTTAAAATCTCCCCGTGATATTTACGGCGAAACATTAAGTCTGGAACTTATGTTGGGCTATTATCCCGAAATGCTTTACAAAAATTTATCAACCGTTATAGAAAACGCACATCTTGAAATTGTATTAAAATCATTTTCAGCCTATGCCTCTGCACTGGCCTGTATGGTAGATGATGAAAAAGAATTTGGTTCAACCGTTATTGATATCGGTGGCGGAACAACCAGTATTGTTACTTTCAAAGACGGTTTTCCCACACATTTTTCAACCATACCGGTTGGCGGAAACAATATCACAAACGATATTGCTTGGGGACTCACAACTTCGTATGCTCATGCCGAAGATTTAAAAATCAGACAAGGATGTGCTTTTTTAATCAGCCAAGATGAAACAGAAACCATAAATGTATATCCTGTCGGCGAAGAGGATGATAATTCCATCAAACAAATTCATAAATCCGATTTAATAAGCATTATAGCCCCACGTGTTGAAGAAATTTTTGAAATGATAAACAAAAAACTCATTGAACACGGCTTAAAAGATGTCGTTTCACATCGTGTTATATTAACAGGCGGATGTTCATTACTCCCCGGTATCAGAGATATTGCCGCCTTAATTTTAGATAAACAAGTCAGATTAGGTGTTGCAAGAAATATTCCCAATATTCCAAAAGAGCTATATTCTCCAATTTTTTCGACAGCTTTGGGAATGCTACTGTTTGCAATACACTATAAAGAAAGAAAACCTGTAAATTCAATTTCTCATACAGGTATGGAATTAGGCGGATTTAAAAAAATTATTAGTTGGTTTACGCAAAACTTTTAATAAATCATTTATGTAAAAGATTTTTTAGTAACTAAAACTTAATTTATTTTTTGTATTGTTTGCAATATGAAACAATCTTTGTAGTAATAGGAGCTTTAACAAATGTCTATAAATTTATCAGTAGCAGATACAACAATTACACACTTAAAACCCCGTATCAGTGTTATTGGTGTCGGTGGTGGCGGCGGTAATGCCGTTAATAATATGATTGCAAAAAATCTTGAAGGTGTAGATTTTGTTGTTGCAAATACCGATTCGCAAGCACTTACCCATTCAAGTGCAAGCAGAAAAATTCAACTTGGACTTGAAATTACTCAAGGTTTAGGTGCCGGTGCCAGACCGGAAATCGGTAAACTTGCTGCACAAGAAGCTCAAAAAGAAATAGAAAAAGAATTAGAAGGCGCCAATATGGTGTTTATCACTGCCGGAATGGGCGGCGGAACAGGCTCCGGTGCTGCTCCTGTTGTTGCTAAAATAGCTAAAGAAAAAGGTATTTTAACTGTCGGTGTTGTAACCAAACCTTTTGAATTTGAAGGTAAAAAAAGAATGGAAACCGCCGAAAAAGCTTTAGCCGAATTTACAAATGAAGTAGACAGCATTATTGTTATTCCTAACCAAAATTTATTTAGAATCGCCGACAAAAATACTACTTTGGCTTCAGCTTTTGTTATGGCCGATAACGTGTTATATTCAGGTGTTCGCTCTATTACTGACCTTATGATGATGCCGGGGCTTATCAACCTTGACTTTGCCGACATTAAAAGCATTATGGAAGACAAAGGTAAAGCCATTATGGGAACCGGTGAAGCAGAAGGTGAAGAAAGAGCTCGTATTGCTGCCGAACAAGCCTTATCTAATCCGCTCTTAGATGATTGTTCAATGAAAGGGGCAAAAGGTGTTCTGATTAACATTACGGGCGGCGAAGATCTTACCTTAATGGAAATTGACGAAGCCGCAAACATCATTAAAGAAGAAGTTGATGATGATGCAGACATTA
>JBGVOY010000048.1:0-7488 GCA_045126755.1 Alphaproteobacteria bacterium
TATTGTTTAATTTAACAAGTGTTTAAAAAAAATCAATCTAAACCGTCATATTAGTTCCAAAGTCTTTTTCCTATAGCAGAACGTATAGTCTTTACTTTTGCCTTATCTTCAGAAAAGTAGACAACTCCTCCGCCTTCTTGCTTAAGATTTATATTTTCACCGTTGACTTCTATTGACTTTCCTTTATTCCACAGCACGCTGTTTTTATATAAACAAGTCTTTTCATCACATTCTATATCCACCCAAGATTTATCTGTTTTTTTGCCTTTATATATCTTTTTTAAGATTTTCTCTTGCTTTGAATCCGGATTTTGACTTGCGGTTTTTTCAAGCCATATTTGTTTGATAAAATCATTTTTTCTGTTTTGAAGGACAAGCATATTTCCGTAATTATCTTTTACGGCAATACTTTTGGCATCTGCGCTAAAAATTACATCGGGAACTGATGTTGTAAATATGCTCAATATACCGACAACTATCGGGAAAACGCCCCACAAACGCCATTTTCGCTGCCATATACAAAGCCATAGACCTCCGATAACAATCAATAACAATCCCCAAAAAGGCATAGATATAATATGATATCCGGCATTGGGCAAGCTTGATACATAAGCCGTAATATCATTAACGGCTTTTACCCCAAAGCCAACAATTTTTAATGGCCACACATATAAATTAAACGGCATTAAAAATAAGGATATCAGAACAAACGGCATAATAATCAATCCTATAATCGGACCGGCCAGCAAATTACCCAATGTGGTATAAATCGCAACGGTATTGAAATGATAAACGGCAAAAGGAAGTGTTGCTATTGAGGCAACAAAATCAGATATCAAAAGACCGATAATATACGCCAGAATAATCTTAACTATGTTTTTTCCTTTAAAAAATTTCTGAATGGCTCCGGCATATTTTTCGTAAAAAGATATCAAAACCAAAACAGCGGCAAACGACATCTGAAAACTTGCACTAATCAACGCATACGGAGAAATTACCAACACTACAAAAGCGGCAAAACTCAACATTCTCATAGATATGGCATTTCTTGAAAATAAAACTCCCAAAAGCACAATAAATGTCATAATAAATGCTCTTTGAACCGGAATATCGGCGCCGGATATTAAAAGATATACAAAACTCATAAAAATTGCAAAAATAGCTGCCGTTTTTTTAGAATCGTATTTTAATGCCATAGTGGGAATTAAGGACATAAGCAAACGAATTGCAAAAAAAGTCAGTGCGGCAATCATACTCATGTGTAAGCCGGAAATTGACAAGAAATGAGCTAATCCCGAATCTCTATATTGCTGATATAAATTATCGGAAATACCTGTTCTGTCACCTGCTAATATAGCAGAGGTAACAGCTGCTTCATCCGGCAAAAGCACTGAGTAAATATTTTTTGCGATTTTTTTTCGCACCTGATTTATCAAGCCTGCAAGTTTTTGCGAAAAACTCAAATCTTGCTCACAGTCAATTTCAAAAACATTGCTATTTGCATAGCCTAAAGCACTGATACCCTCAAAAAACGATTTTCTGTTAAATTGATAAGTATTCGGCATAATAGGCGGCATAGGAGGCATAACGGTTGCTACCATTTCAACGCAAACGCCATCTTTTAATGATGATTTTTTAGCAGGTAGCGTTATTCGATACAACCCTTTTTTAGAAGTATCAAAATCGGCAACATCAGAAAGCAATAACCTGACTTTTCCTTTTGCGCTCTTGTCAATTTTAACAATTCGTCCTTTAAGATATGTTACATTGTTTGTTTCTTCAATATCTTCAATAAACTTCGATTGATACATGCTCCTGATTTGTATGTTTGAAAATCCCAGAGCAACAATTATCAACGAGCCGATAAACATATATTTTATAGGATTATATCTGAAAAAATATAACAGCGCCAATAAACTCTCAACCACTACGATTGTAAACCAATAAGAAGGTTCAACATCTAATGCAAAATAAATCCCTATTCCCAGACCGAAAAGAACAGGAAGCCAAAGAATAAATCTATCGTTCTCGGCAAAAAAGTTTTCTTTAATTTTATTAAAAAAACTTCTCAATTTATGCTCCGATAAAAGCTGCTATTTTTTGTTTATCATATTAAACACTACATCACAAGCATTTGCACTTGGTGTCTGTTCACCGACTCCCAAAAGTTCTTTTACTTTAGAAAAGCCTTCCATTTGACGTTCATAAACAGCTTCTTTTTTTAACAGTTCTTCAACGTAATAGATAATTTTTTCTTCGTTACAATTTTCTTGCAACAATTCGGGAATAATTTCACGCCCTAATAAAATATTGCTCAAATTTACAAACTGAATTTTTAAAAAATGACGAGCAAGCCATGCCGACAATGAAGATAACTTGTAAGCAATAATGTGCGGAACATCAATCATTGCCAGCTCCAACGCAACCGTTCCCGAAGCAGCGATTGCCACTTCAGATGCACAAAAAGCATCATGACGATCGCTCTCATTATTTACAACAATTATCGGCAATCCGCTTTCTTCCACCATTTGTTTTACTCTATCTTCAACCGTTTGAACCGTTGGTATTACAAAACAAAATTTCGGATACTTTTCTTGTATTTTTTTAACAACATTTAAGAAAACCGGCAATAGCCTGCTTACTTCGGTGTGTCTTGACCCCGGAAGAACAGCCATAATACGAGCATTTTCTTCAATATTAAAACGTGTTCTGAAGTCATCACCGCTTGCCCATAGCACACTGCTTTCAATTACCGGATGCCCGACAAAAGTTGTGGGTAATTTATGCGGCGTAAAATATTTCGGCTCATACGGAAAAAGCGTAAGCAAATGGTCAATATATTTATACATTGTTTTTGCACGTTTTTTCTTCCAAGCCCATACTTGAGGTGCAACATAATGAACTTGCGGAATGCCTAATTTTTTACGACGCAAAAGCTTATGAATACGTGCTGAAAAACTCCAACTGTCAATAGTAATAACAACATCGGGTTTTACTTTTTCAATATCAGATATTGTCTGCGAAAACCTTTTTAAAATTTTAGGCAAACTTGGTAAAACCTCAAACAACCCCATTACCGCAAGCTCTGATATATCAAATAACGACTTTAAACCTTCGCGTTCCATTGTTTCGCCGCCGATACCATAAAATTCCACCTCCGGATTTTTTGCTATCATGGCACGCATCAAACGAGAACCTAACAAATCTCCGGATGGTTCACCGGCAATTAAATATATTTTCATTTTATTTTCTCCGACGGGTTTACGCCTATAACAAACATTTTATATTTGTTAGCAAGTTTTATAACTTCATCTTCATTAACAATAAGAGCATTACCGGCATGAACCGCAATTCCTCTTAAACCTGCATTATGAGCATTTTCAATAGTAGTTGTTCCGATAGTAGGCAAATCTATTCGCATATCTTGATGAACTTTTCTTAGTTTAACCAACACACCGCCTAAACCTTTGCGACTATAACCTCCGCAACGTTTGATTAACTCATCGGTTCCTTCTATACCCTCAACACCCAAAACAAGACCTTGCTGAACCACAACCGATTGTCCGACATCTAACGCACCTAACGTTAAATCGACCTCTATACCGCGGGATATATCCGCCAAAGCTTGCTTATCCGGTTTTCCTTTTGTCAGCACGCCTTCTTTTGTAAGCAATTCGGGCATAATTTCATGAATACCGACAACTTTAATATTTTCAGATTCAATTTCTTTAACCAATGCACGTAAAATTCCGTCATCGCCTAAAGCTCTTAAGCCTATTTTAGTAAAAAAAGCAGCTGTTCTCAAATCAGGCACAAGTTCGGATAAACTGGGACGATGTATTGTTCCTATCATAACCACATCTTGAACACCCTCGTCTTTTAAATGCTTAAATCCGGTTCCGGCTTGACCTATTCTTATCCATTTATGATTCACATTTTCATCAAAAGCGGCTCTATCGGCATTACCTTCAATAGCCAATACAAAGTATGGAATTTGATGAGATTGAACATATTCGATTAGCATTTGCGGAATTGAGCCTCCGCCGGCAATTATCCCTAATTTTCTTTGGTTTGTATCCATAATTTCTTTTCTCAATATTTAAAAACTTTTTTTAACTTAACACACTTATTTTTGTTTTTCAAGAATCTGTTGATATTTTAAATGTTTTTTATTTTTGCCAAAAACATCTTGACAAATAACCTTAATATTGGTATTATTCTAGATGATAAAAAATACAATTATGGAAGCATTTAAGAATAGAGCAGCCAACGGGGAAGAGATAGTAACCGTTGTCAAGTTTCGCAAAAACATCAGACGTAACCGTGATACGCTCGATTTTACTCATCCGAGCATCAGAGCTGTCATCCCATGTTGGAAATCCGGCAACACATACACAAGTGTAAAGACCGGACTTCCCATTCAGGTTACCGATGATGACGAGGTTCGCTCATTTACCCGCGGCACAGCAGCTTGCTATCCTGACGGAACAGAGATCGTGTGGGGAATGAATTACAGGGACAATGTTCTTGAGTTCATCAAACGCGAGAAGAATCAGGGAGCGACCTTGAAGTGCTTCGGCGAAGAGTAACAAACTTGAAGACCTATGCAACACATAGGTCTTTGCTCTTTTTAAATATCTGATAATTTTTCTCTTAACACGCTAATTTTGTATTCTCTAAAACGATTTGCAAAATTTTCATCTTTAGGTACATTTTCAAAATTTGGCATATCAGTTGCTCTGATTTGGCTGATTATACCACTTGCTTTTCTTAATAAATTTGCTGCAGTTTCAAATCGCTCGCGTTCAAAATTTTTATTTTCCATATTTGTGCTTTCAAAATCGGCTCTGCAAACTTTTATGTATTCTTCAACATAATTTATATGGCTTACGGTTAATTCACTTACTAAATCATATAATGAGCCAATTCTCATATCCGGAATGTAATAATATTTCATATGAAGCTTTGAGCTTAAAACAGCAAAATCTCTAACTTTATTCGGAATTTTTAAGCGTCTTACAATGTCTTTGATTAAATGCAACCCTCTAATTTCATGTCCTTTATGCGATGGCCACTCTTTTACCGGCGTTAACCCTTTGCCAATATCGTGAACCAATACCGCAAATTGAATAAGTGATGATTCTTCTTTTATAAACTTCAAAGCATTTAGTGTATGTCCGCCGGTATTACCTTCAGGATGATATTTTGTATATTCCTCAACGTAAAACAGTTTATCAATTTCAGGCATAATTTTTTGTAACGCCCCGATTTGACGCATCAAATCAATAAAACGATAAAATCTGCCGGTGGCAAAAGCTTTTTCAAATTCTTGCCATATACGCTCAACACTTAAAAATTTAAGCATTTCTTTATTTACCATATCAGAACACAGTTTTAAGGTTGTATTATCTACATCAAATTCAAGTTGCGCCGCAAACCTGCACATTCTTAAAACTCTTAACGGATCTTCAACAAAATGCTCGGCATTTATATGGCGTATAAGTCTGTTTTTTATATCTTCCAAACCACCAAAATAATCAACAAACTCTTTTGTTTCTTCATCGTATGCAATAGCATTACAAGTAAAATCTCGACGTTCTAAATCTTCTTGTAAGCTAATATCAGGAGTAAAAACAAACTTAAAATCCGTATGTTTGTTACCGGTCTTAATTTCCTTTCTTGCCAAAGCATATTCTTGTTTAGTATCAGGATGCAAAAACACCGGAAAATCTTTTCCGACTTGTTTAAATCCAAGCTGTTCCATCTCTTTAATATTTGAGCCAACTACGACATAATCAAAATCGTTAGGAATTTTTCCTAAAATTTTATCTCGAACCGCTCCCCCTACCTGATATATTTTCATACTTTTTTCCTTTTTTCCCAGAATAATAAAATGCTAAAAATAATGCAAGTATTATTAGTTTGACATATTAGTTATTTTTTGTTATATTTTAATTGATACAGATATTTTTGTGTAAATTAGTAAGCGGCGATTTTGCTTTTAATTTTTACCATAATATCTGGGAATAGATGTTTAATTTAACCATATAGTATTATGAAAAAATTCAAAGACCTGTTTGCTGAAGTTGTGTATTTTCTGAGCGAATACTGGAAAATCGTTCTTGCAGCTGTATTGCTGATAGCTTTAATAGCTTTAATGATTTTTGCTCACACACCAAGTGTCGGGCTTCTCTTAATCATGGCTGTAAATGCCGTCTTATTTACGATGGTAGCATTGGTAGACGAAACGCAGGTGTCACACCTAGTGAATATCATATCACTGATATCTGTGTGGCTATTATCCGCGCTAGGTGCTGATGCCGTTTGGAGCATAATTCCTATTATAGTTATGGGCATCAATGCTGCAGTTCAAGGATTGTCCAGTGTCGTAGTATTCATGTATCTCGCTATGAATCTAATGATATTCTGTGTAATGCATGAATATACAGGGAAAAATCAGGCAAAAATGCCTGAAAATCGTATCGAGGCGGTTATTACAGAAATTGAAAAGCGTGATCATAATGATATTATGGTTGTGCTTGACACAAAGGACGGTTTAAGAATACTTCCTTTCAGTTCAACCGTTGATGATGCTTGGAGGCTGGAAAAAGGCGATACGATTAGCATCAGCATTTATAATGACGCAATTATAGCCTTTGACAAGAACAGGTAAGGCAAAATCTCTTAAAACACCCGCAAGCTGATAGCTTGCGGGTGTTTTTGGGCTCTTTGTAATAAAATCGGTTAAACTTTATTTTTTAAGCATTAAGGTGTATCAATTTGCTTTTCCATTGCTGCCCGAAGCATTGTAGATAAATTGCGTCTTTGTATTTCATTTGGTATTTCTTTTGCAATATCTTTTTTAGCATTTTTAATAAGTGCTTCAATATTCTTGTCATCATGATGAAATTCTGTAGATTTTATATTTTCAAAGAAATTTATCGAACCGGTTTCTTCGTATGTACGACCGGATATACCTGTGTTTTCAGAATGAAAAACTTTTTTATTTAGTGCTATTTTTTCTTTTTTTACCATTCCTAACGGACCGGTAGTAAAAATTTTTGCATGCAAATATTTATCGTTAATATATGTTCCTGCTTCGTCATGATAGTTATTAGAGGTTTGATTAAATTCAACAATTACTTTTCCTTTATCGGTTTTATATGTAATTGAAACTCGATCTTCTTTATCTGAAAATTCTATTTTAGGTTTTTCCATACTCATAACTTAACTCCTCTGTAATATAGTTTTACCATACTCCATTTAGTCCGTTTTGTCAATGACAAATATACAAAAAAACCTCCGAAAACGGAGGTTTTTTTTGAAAGGAGTTATAAATGAATATAACAATAACAAAGGAGGAGTGGGAAAGGATAGAGGATAGAAGAACTGGCGGCGACCGACTCTCCCGTGCCTTAAGACAAAGTACCATAGGCGCTAAAGGGTTTAACGACCGAGTTCGGAATGGGATCGGGTGGGACACCTTTG
>JBGVOY010000049.1:0-17455 GCA_045126755.1 Alphaproteobacteria bacterium
GTAAATGCGGTTCTTGGTTTTATGAATATGTTTATGCGTTTGACTACAAAAATTAAATGCGATTATTGTTTGGTTTTGTTTGATGCAAAAAGGCAAAATTATAGAAACGACATATTTGCAGAATATAAAGGAACAAGGAAAGAAACTCCCGAAGAACTTATTCCGCAATTTCCGATTATTCATAAAGCGGTTGAAATATTAAACTTAAATCATCTTGAAATGGAAGGTTTTGAAGCAGATGACCTGATTGCAACATATACAAAAAAAGCAATCGATAAAAATTATGAAGTGGTTGTTGTTTCTGCAGACAAAGATTTAATGCAGCTTATTCGTCCGGGGGTTGAGTTTTATGACAGTATGAAAGATAAGTTTTTTACTCCCGATGACGTAAAAGAAAAATTTGGCGTATATCCTGATAAAGTTGTCGATGTTCAGGCGTTAGCAGGAGATTCTACAGATAACGTTCCGGGCGTTCCGGGTATCGGTTTGAAAACGGCAGCCGAGCTTATAAATACATTTGGTTCATTAGAAGAAGTATTAAACCGAGCAGGCGAAATTAAGCAAAATAAACGCCGAGAAACTTTGCTTTCGAATATTGAAAATGCACGCATTTCCAAACAGTTGGTAGAATTAAAACAAGATGTGGCGGTTGAAAAAAACATTGAAGACTATGATTGCAGAGCTCCGATATTGGAAGATGTTATGTCTTTTGTTGATGAATACGGCTTAAAAAGTTTGAAAAGCAGGGTTGAAAAATGGGTTTTTGAACAATGTTTACGATGCGGACAAACAGTAGAAAAACCAAAAGAAATTATAAAAAAATATGAACTTGTCCAAGACGAACAAACCTTAAAAAAATGGGTACACAAGATTGTAAAAGCCTCTAAAGTTGCGATTGATACCGAAACAACGGGGGTTGATACTTTTAATGATAAAATTGTAGGGCTTTCAATGGCTGTTGATGAGGGCGATGCTTGTTATGTTCCCTTATTTCATAAAACTAAAACAGAAAATGTTGATTTGTTTCAAAATAATACCGGCACACAAATTAAACAGTTGCCGGCAGATGTGGTAAAAAAATATCTTAAGCCTGTTTTGGAAAGTAAATCAATTTTAAAAATAGGTCATAATATTAAGTTCGATATGCACTTTTTATCGCAAATTGTCGGTGATGAAACTGCAATTTTTCCGATTGACGATACAGCAGTAATTTCATACGATTTAGATAGTTCGGAGCATGGTCACGGCTTAGATGAGTTGGCTGATATATTTTTAAATTATCAAACAATTAAATATGAAGACGTATGCGGCAGCGGGAAAAATAAAATAACTTTTGACTATGTCGAGCCGGAAAAAGCACTTGAATATGCTGCCGAAGATGCAGATATTACATTAAGGCTCTATAATGTATTAAAAAACAGGCTGATTACCGAGAAAAAAATATCAGTATATGAAAATTTTGACAGACCTCTGATTTCAATATTAAAAAATATGGAGCGTCAGGGAATTATGATTGATACACAGTCGTTGATGACGCTAAATGATGATTTTGCCGCTAAAATGAAAGTGTTGGAAAATCAAATTTATAAACTTGCCGGAGAAGAGTTCAATTTGAGTTCTCCTAAGCAAATAGGTGAGATTTTGTATGTGAAAATGGGTATAAAAGGCAAAAAAAACGCATCAGGAAGTTTTCAGACCGGAGCTGATATATTAGAGGAATTGGCAGAGGAACACTTAATTGCCGAAAAAATTTTAGAGTGGCGTGGTTTGGCAAAACTGAAATCTACTTATACAAATGCTTTGCTATCGTTAATGGATAAAAATCACCGAGTTCATACAACATTTAATCAAACAGTTGTTAATACCGGACGTTTGGCTTCATCAAATCCGAATTTACAAAATATTCCGATACGAACCGAGGACGGCAAGAAAATCAGAGAGTGTTTTGTGGCAAAGGAAGGTTGTAAAATTATTGCAGCGGATTATTCTCAAGTAGAATTAAGGCTTTTAGCGGCGGTTGCAAATGTTAAAGCGTTAAAAGAAGCATTTTTGCAAGGACAAGATATTCATAAATCTACTGCAGCTCAGGTTTTTGGTGTTGAATTGGATAAAGTTGATTCATCAATGAGACGAAACGCTAAAGCAATCAATTTCGGTATTGTTTATGGCATATCACAATACGGCTTGGCAAAACAGATAGATACTACACCTGCTCAGGCAGCAAAATATATAGACTCATATTTTGAAAAGATGCCCGAAATTAAAGAATATATGGCAAAAACCATAGACTTTGCTCATGCTAACGGTTTTGTTCTTACTCCGTTTGGCCGTAAATGCTCGGTCTTGGGGATAAATGATAAAAATAAACGCATAGTTTCTTTTGCTGAGCGTGCGGCAATAAATGCTCCGATTCAGGGTGGCGCTGCCGATATTATTAAAATTGCGATGAAAAGGATAGATTATGCTCTAAAAGAAAAGGGATATAAAACAAAAATGCTGCTGCAAGTGCATGATGAGCTTGTTTTTGAAGCACCTGTTGATGAGATAGAAGATGTCAAGATTTTGATAAAAAATACCATGGAAAAAGCAGCCGATTTTGATATTCCGTTTATTGCTTCGGTTGAAGTCGGAGATAATTGGGCAAAGGCTCATTAAACATATTAAAAACGTTGATATCTTTAATTTATTTCTTGGTTATTTTTACACTTTGTTGTATATTTTCGCAAGATATAAACTATAAAAATAGAGGCTTAAATGACAGAATTAACCAATGAGGAAATTTTGAAAAGTGAACAAGCATATAATGCTGATTCTATTAAGGTGTTAAAAGGTTTAGACGCAGTTCGTAAGCGTCCGGGAATGTATATCGGTGATACTGATGACGGTTCAGGTTTGCACCACATGATTTATGAGGTTTTAGATAATGCTATTGATGAGGCATTAGCAGGTTATTGTGATAAAACAGAAGTTGTATTAAATCCGGACGGTTCTGCCACCATAAGAGATAACGGACGCGGTATGCCTGTTGATATTCATAAAGAAGAAGGTGTCTCTGCTGCTGAGGTTATTATGACCGAACTTCATTCAGGCGGTAAGTTTGATAACAATTCTTATAAGGTTTCCGGCGGTTTGCACGGTGTTGGTGTTTCTGTTGTTAATGCTCTTTCTACTTGGTTAAAATTAAGAATTTGGCGTGATAATAAAGAACACGTTGCAGAATTTGCTGACGGTAATGTTGTTAAACACATTGAGGTTGTGGGAGAGGCAGTCGGTAAACACGGCACAGAGGTTTCTTTTTTACCATCTCCGCAAACATTTTCTCAAACCGAATTTAGTTTTGAAACATTAGAACGTGCCATAAGAGAAAAAGCATTTTTAAATTCAGGCGTTTATCTTAAGCTTATTGATAACAGAGGTGCAGAACCGAGAGAAGAAGTTTTCCACTATGAAGGCGGTTTGTCGGCCTTTGTTAACCATTTGAACAAAGCAAAAGCACCTTTACATGAAAATATAATTGCCTTTACCGGTGAAGAAAACGATATTCAAGTTGATGTGGCAATGCAATGGACCAATGCCTATAACGAAAGTATGTTGTGTTTTACCAACAACATCCCGCAAAAAGACGGCGGAACGCACTTGGCTGGTTTTAGAGGTGCTTTGACCAGAACAATTAACAACTATATTGCTGAAAACGGTTTGTTAAAGAAAGAAAAGAGCGTTATTACCGGTGAAGATATGCGTGAAGGTTTAACTTGCGTATTATCGGTTAAAGCTCCGGATCCGAAGTTTTCATCTCAAACAAAAGATAAACTTGTGTCATCAGAAGTTCGTCCTGTGGTTGAAGGTGTTGTCGGCGACAAATTAAAAGAATGGCTTGATGAACATCCTAATGAAGCAAAAGTTATTGTCGGTAAAATTGTTGAAGCGGCAACAGCTCGTGAAGCAGCTCGTAAAGCCAGAGAACTTACTCGTCGTAAAGGTGTTTTAGATATTTCAACGCTTCCGGGTAAACTTGCCGATTGTTCCGAAAAAGACCCTGCATTATCTGAAGTGTTCATTGTGGAGGGAGATTCTGCCGGTGGTTCCGCAAAACAAGGAAGAGACAGAAAAAATCAGGCAATTATGCCTTTAAGAGGTAAAATTTTGAACGTTGAAAGAGCTCGTTTTGATAAAATGCTCAATTCGGCTGAAATAGGAACGATTATTACTGCTTTAGGCACAGGTATCGGAAGAGATGATTTTAATGCCGATAAGTGTCGCTATCATAAAATTGTAATTATGACCGATGCCGACGTTGACGGTTCGCACATCAGAACATTGTTGTTAACGTTTTTCTATCGTCAAATGCCCGAGCTTATTGAAAGAGGTTATGTATATATTGCTCAACCTCCGCTTTATAAAGCCAAAAGGGGTAACTCCATAATTTATCTTAAAGACGACAGAGAAATGGAAGATTATCTTATCAGAGGCGGTTGCGATGAGGCCGTTTTGGAAAAATCAGACGGTGAAAAACTTTTAGGGCAAGATTTAATCAGCTTTGTAGAAAAAACTATTAAAGCACGCAATTTGCTCTCTACTTTGAGCATTAAAGCCCCTGAAAAAATTGTTGAACAAATGGCTGTTTGCGGTTTGTTTGATGCTGATACATTGGCAAATAAAGAATTGCTTGTATCAGAAGTTAATAATCTTGCTCAAAAACTTGATATGGCCGAAGCCGAATATGACAAAGGCTGGAAAGCCGATGTTTTAGCAGATGGCAGTGTATCTTTTTACAGAACATTAAGAGGTGTTAAAGAAGAGCATATTATCGGCTCAACCGTAACTACAAGTGTTGAAGCAAAAGCCTTAAATGAATTGAAAGATTTCTTAAAAGACAATTTTGCCATGCCGTCTAAATTGGTTGCTAAAAACGGTGTTGAAAAAACAATTAACGGTCCTGTTAGTTTGGTAGATGCCGTAATGGCTGCCGGTAAAAAAGGTATTACGTTGCAACGTTATAAAGGTTTGGGTGAGATGAACCCTGAACAACTTTGGGAAACAACATTAGATCCTGAAGCACGTTCATTGTTGCAAGTTAAAATTGACCACATGGAAGAGGCCGATGAAGTGTTCTCAACCTTGATGGGTGATGTGGTTGAACCTCGTAAAGAGTTTATTCAAGAAAACGCATTAAACGTGGTTAATTTGGATATTTAATCTTTGACTTATTTTTATTAGAAAGCTGTATATGGCAAAAATATCCCGAAAAGTGTAATTGCACTTTTCGGGATGTTTTTAACCATCAATCGGGTCTTTATCCGGTAGGGTGTATTCATAAGTTATGTAATACTTTGGCTAGCCCGATGGATAATCTTTTCCGTCTTTATGGTATATTGTTCCAAAAGCTTGATAATAAAGATTATTAAACATATTACAGGAATGAACTTTCCAATTATCTTGTAATATAAGAAAAAACCTTTTCGTTTTTGAAAAGGTTTTTCTATGTTTACAGCTCATGTATAAGAGCAAATTGCAGCACAACAAGATGATGAACTTTAATCGTTTTTCTTGTCGTTTTCCTTGTTTTCTAAACGAGTTTTTTCCAATTCGTTCAGATAATCTTTCGCGGCTTCTACATTGCCGTTTTCAAGCTCGGCTCCAACCAGGTAGCCCAAGCAAAGTTCTTTAAACCATCCCATGATAATAAAGTTTAATAAGGTTGATAATTTAATTTAAGAATAAGAATTATGTAACGCTCATTATAAATTAAAATGACAAAAAATCAATACAAATTTTGGGTTGACTTAAATACATTTTTTTTGATACAATTGTTATACTTATAAATTATGATGTTTAACTCTTAAATTTTTATGCTTATGGCAAATTACAGACTACGCTGGGACCGCAGACTTTTTTTCAATGATTCTTACGGAAACAGTTATTGCAGTTCTTTACGCAGAGCAAGGCTTATGAGATGTCATAATCTTGCATCAATATTCAGAGGTGGAATTCAGGGTTTTGTTTTCATCGGTTATCGTAGGCCCGGCCTCCCTCGTGCCGTTAAGCCTATCTTTGACCACCCTCATGATTTATGGGCAGCAAGGAGAGGATCACAGGGGATTTTTGTCGGAAGAATCGTTCATGCATCTTATGATGGCAAAGCAGGATTTTCCGGTTGGAACGAGGCTCCTAAGCATCTGCTGATACAGCTTGAAGAGAATGTGTTTGCATTTGCAGAAACAACCATTGCTCTTGATTGCCATGAACTTGTCGGTAAAGAGGTTACGTTCTACTTTTACAAGTATAACAGTAAGACCAAGAAAATTTACGGACAGATTTAATTACACAATGAATACCCCCTCCTTAATTTGAACGAGGGGGTTTTTGTTTAAAATCGATAAACAAAATCCCTATCATAATTGATAGGGATTTGTGTTTTTACATCAGATAAGTTGCTATCTGCTACCATATCCTTTTGATTGGGATGATGTTGTATTTGTAGCGGGTGTTGTTGTGGCAGTTGCAGGTGTTTCTTCATCTTTGTTCTGAGTTTTTTGAGCGATATTTTTCTTTGCCTGATGAGTTACCAGGGCAATACTGCTGTCAATTGTTTTTGTCAAACTTTCTCTAATTTTTTAATTTTTCTATAACAGGAAATTGCTTCTTCATAAAATAAATCATCAAATTCTAAAGAGGTATCTTTGGTTAGCTCTATGTTATATGCTTCGACAATTTCTTGTCCTTGCATGAATATAAGTATCAACGTTTTTGTGTTTTGCAATATTTGTCTTATGTTTGGTAATATGTTCATTAAAACATATTTGTTGTCATTTTCAGAATTTATAACTATTGTATTTTTACCGTCCCAACATATATTTTTGATGTTTGTAACCGGAAAATCTACAGCTATTGCCAGCTCATTGTCACTAATTAAGAACTCAAATTTTTCAACTATTATCATAGCTATCTTACCCTGTTAGTTGATAGATTTTTGTGGACAGTATAATCTAATATTACAGGTGGTGGTGTCGTTTTAACATTATTATTGGATTTTCCTAATCCTCTCAAGTTTTTTATTTTATCGGCTAATGCTTTAGCACCGGCAGCCATTATAATAGTTCCGGCAGCAGCTAATTGCGGATTTGCTGTGCCAATTCCATTAAATAAGTCAACAGCCCCGCCTGTTGTAAGCAGTTTTGGGTTTCCTTTTGCAAATGTGTCAGCTTTTTCTTTTAATTCGGAAAATAATTTTTGACCACCGATATAACGCTTTGCTTTATCAAAAAGTTCTTTTGCTTTTTCTTTAAAGGATGGTCTTGATGGTGCTTGATTTTCAGTTTGATTACTTTTAGTTTGTGGTTTTAAATCAATAATTTTTTGCACCCGCTTAGACATGTGTTCATTATATCTTCTTTGTGGTTTTCTGGATTTTGCATATTGTTCCCAAAATTCATTAACATATTTACCGTTTTCATAAATTTTATACATTTCCCCTGTTTTATTATCTCTAATATATGTACATAAATGAGGGTTTGTTTCTTTTTCTACAGATGTTTCAAAATTACGGTATTTTTGATATTCGGATTTTTTCCAACTAATATCATCGAAGCACTCATTGCTTTCTAACCCATGATCATGCGAATATTTTTGTTTTGGGTCTGCTTTATATTCTTCTATAAAACCAAATCGAGATTCTTCTGATTGTGCGTATTGAAGTGTTTTTGATATATTTGGTGCTGCATAAACAATCATTTCCCTGGTATCTTTGGAAGAGCATGTTGTATGAGCACTGTCGCCCATAGTTGTTCCTCTATATAGTTTCAAAGGACCATCATCTGTTATATTTTCTTGATATAAACTTTCCAGTGAGCTTGGTGATATTTTTTCCAACTTTTGCTGTTGTAATTGTTCTAAAACAACAGAGTCAGATATAGATTCCCGTTTTTGCTCTGATAAAGGTTCTACAAATTGGTCAGGATATTTTGTTCTAAAGGTAAAATATGCAATGTTGTTTTGTTCAAATTTTTGCTGCAAATCTTGCATTAAAGGTAAAACCTGTTCAGGTTTTAGCAAAGGAGTGTGTAGGGTACATTTTCTTTTATCATACACAAATACTGACGGGTCAGCAGCACGTTCATCTTCGCTCGATACAACATTGTATCCGTTTTTATTGAAAAATTCTACTATATCAAATTGATCACTAACACACATAACTTCAACAGAAGCATCTTCAGTCAATTTGTCTGCATTATTTGGTGTTTTAGGTAATCTTGCCATAATTTTTTCCTTGTTATGTAAATTAGGTGACCATTTAAATGATTTTAGAGCATAATTTTCAAACAGGTGTATATGGTAACATATTTTTGATGAAAATAATATTAAAAAGTTATGTTTATCAGCAAAACCACCGTAAAGGTGGTTTTGTTGATTGTATGAGTTGTTGCAAAATCAATAAAGATTATGCTTGGTAAACCATTCCTTTACCTTGTCTTTCTTCCATTAGCTGAACTGCAATCGGTTTATCGCAACGAAGGTTTTGTTGGTTTTTAACATAATGTTCAAATCTGGAAGCGACATATTCTTTATTATCAGCCATAGCATCAGGAGCAACAACAAACAAACCACGTATTTGACCGGAATTTAAATATATACCTACTTTATTATTACTTTCTTTTGCTTGTTTCATAGCACTACCAAAAAGCTCAGAAGTTAGGGAATGGTATTGGCCACTGTATGGTTCAACACCTTGTCTTTCTAAACGTTCAGCAGCATATTGGCCTTCTAATGAAATAACGTCCCATTTTTTATAAAGTTGTTGAGCATATGTGTAGATTTGAAATCTGTCAAAAGGTTCTTCTTTTTTTTGTTCTTCAATCGGCTTATCCCAACGTTTTTCTTGGGCATGTTCTTTAAAAACATTCCAGTATGCACCTGCCGGATCCGGTGAAGGATGTCCGGGGGTTATTACAAATAAGCCTTGGATTTCTCCGGAGTTTAAATATACGGAAACCATCTGATTGTTTTTTTGTGCTTGATTTAGTGCACATAAATAAATCTCTCGCACATCAGATGTTTCGTTTCCATTATAAGGGGGTACTCCAATCCTTTCAAGTCTGCGCATAGCATAACAAACTTCGTCAGAACATGCTCCATAAGCTTTCATAGCGTCTAGTTTTTCTCTTGTGGTAAATTTTTCAGTTGTCATTATTTTTATTCTCCTAAAAAAGAACCCTTATTCTAAACCTAGAGTAATATATTTTCTCGATAAAATCAATTATTAAAGGAAATAAAAAAAGGATTTTTCTTGCTGAATAAGAGGTGTATTTTTAGTTTATATAGGTTTATATATATCAGATAACCTATTTTGTAATTCAGTATCGACAGCTTTTGCTGCTCTGGCTTCTTTTAACTTTTTAGGACCGATAGAGTTTTCCATGCTTCCGCAATAACTACGGTATAAAAATATTTTTCCGTCTTCATGATTACAAACAAAACCGACACAATTTTTTTGTTTTTTATCGCTACAATCTGCGTTATGGTTTATGGCGTCAATAAAATCATTAAATATAGTCTTATCCATATTGGCAGACATAATTCGAGGAGCATCGTTTTTTGTAGGATTTGCAGGATCATAAACAAACATTTGATTATTGTCTTCAAATATAATATATGCATGTGGTCCTTGTTCGCCATTTTTTATATGAAGATAACTATTTACCAGATACGATTTTATACCGCTATTCTGACATAAATATTGGGCTACCATTGCTCTTTCAATACACATGCACATTTGATTTTCTACAAAATAAGAAAATGGTTCTCCATCAAAAACACATGTTTGTTTGTGAGGAATTTTTTCAGGTTCACATAAAGGAATAGCTTCATTTATAAAATTTTGAATTATTTCAAATTTTTGTTGTAAAGATATCGCTTTTTTTAATTCTGCTTCGGTTTTTTTGAATTTTACTCTAAATGAAGTGTTGTTTTTACAACATTCCTCAATATCAAAATTTATATGCGAAATTTCGGATTTAGATCCGATTAACAATATTGGTACCAAGCCTGATGATATATTATCAGCTATTACAAAATCTGTATTGTTATTGGCAATTATGTCGCAGTTATATTGCATAATCAGGCTCCGGAATATTATTAAATTATAGATAATTTATCACAATACATGCAAATAAGCAAGATACTAATTATTGTTTATGGTTTTTGTTGCTTGACCTGGATTGGGGACTTCCGCAAGCGGTTCCCCCTCGTGTCGTAGGTTTCAAACATCGCCTAAAGGCTCGTTTTCAACAACTATCCACTTCGAACGTTGGTTCAAATCCAATGGCCAAACACCCAACAAAAAACCTCCCATGCGGGAGGCTTTTCTTGGCTGCTTGACCTGGATTCGAACCAAGATTAACGGAGTCAGAGTCCGCTGTCCTACCATTAGACGATCAAGCAATATATTTACTGCATTGTTTTTTACGACTATTTATTCAATAAGTCAAATATTTTTTAATATCTTTTTTACAAAAAATCTTTTACTATATTTGTAATAACTTTTATGGAGATGCAGATGTTTAAAAATGCTAACTTTTTTATATCGGAGTTTTTTAAATCGCTTATCGGTAAACAACCTACCGAAAATATTACACCTAAAATTGCAAATGCTATTCAAAAACAAGAATATTTTAATTCAATGGCAGATTATGATAAAACTTATACTCCGCCTTATCTCTTGATAAGTTATCAGTTAATGAACGAGAAAACGGAAATTTTTGAGTCCGCAGTGTATTATTTGTGCGAAATTGCCGTTAATTCGCCTAAATATAAAAAAGATATTGCAAAAATACTAAAAGCCTATATCAGCAACAATAAGGTTTTTACGGATAGGGTTGATTATATAAAATCTTATATGAAAGAATATAAAATCAGCTAACCCTTTTTAGCTAAATATATTTTTTTTTCTATTTATACTTGACAATTTGTTTTTCGTGTCTATTATAGCATTCGGACTATAAGTAGACAGCCTATCAGTCTACACAATTTAATTTAAACTTATAAAGAAAGGATTGATAATGTCTACCGGAACTGTAAAATGGTTTAATTATAAAAAAGGTTACGGCTTTATTCAGCCGGAAACTGGTGGTAAAGATATTTTTGTTCATGTTACAAAACTTGAAGAAAAGGGGATAAGAAAATTATTTGATGGTCAAAAAGTAAGTTATGAAACTTATGATGACCGAGGTAGAATTGCTGCCGGAAATATTGAAATTTTATAAAAAAAAGGCGTCTGTTAAAGACGCCTTTTAAGTTATTTAGCTAAAAGTTATACTTTATACCGGCATTAGCTTCAAACGGATATTCATCTTCAATAAATGCTTTCAGCTTACCGTAGAAAGTAAACGGTTTATAACTATAATCTATTCCGGCACTTAAAACACCTCTGTCACGATCGTAAATTCCTTCATAATCAGTAATACGATATGTGCCGTCTGTGCCATGAATTGATGCTTCTAAACTGTGATAAGGATGAGCAAACTCGTGATAATACATAGCACCGAGCTTAAAGTTCAATTTGCTCTTATCACTAATTTTTACATCTTTGCTTATGTTTAGACCTATACCTGCTTCAACCGATAAATTATTTTCGGCATCGGCTTTTATGGCATTTTGTTTGCCTTTATCTTCACGAATCCTATTTTGGTAATATCCTAAAATATTAAATTCGGCAGATGGTTCAAGTATTACATATCCTAAATCGATTTTGTAACGGGCTGCATTGCTTAAACCATATATCCAAGAAGTTAGGTCTGATTCAAATTTGCCGTTTGTTCCATAGCGTTCATATTCGCCGTCAGAATAACCGAAGCGTGCGATTGAAGCATAGTTCATCCCATTATCGTCAAGATATGATACAGGAATAAGTCCCTGAATCATGAGATCTTTACGACTTGAATCATCGTCATAATCACTGTTAAATTGAGTAATACTCATACCGATACCGCTTCTGACTAAGTTATCATGTTCTTTATCAAACATAAAATACATAGTATTGGCATAGTTTTCGTATCCGGTTAAACTGCCCTTTGTATCTCTGCCTTGATATAAATAGTCATATCCGACAATTTGTCGTTCTGAACCTGCAGGTTCAAACAATTCGTCGTTTAGGACGGTATTTAAATTTCGTAAAACACTCATATTTTCATGCGCAAAATTAGGAATTAAACCATAACCCAGCGCTTTAGCTTCAACACTTGCATACGACTTTAAGCCAGCTTTTTTCAGCTCACTAAACAATGCCTCATTGTTTTTGGCTTGATAGTTTTTCTCCAAAAATTCAGCTATAGAGGATGATGCTGAAAGTTCTTCAAACGATTTTCTGGTCATTACAACACTTGAGCTGTCTGTGCCTTCGTCTTTTTGAACACTTGCCTCAAACATTGCAGAATTTGATGCGAGGTTTACATTAACGTTTGCACTTTGTAAAGCTTGATTTTCAACATATTTGTCTTCAAATCCGTCGTTAACTACACTATTATCAACTGCCAATGTTCCGCTTAGCGATGTGGCTTTAAATGCACCGCCTTTACCTAATACGGTTGTTCCGTCAGTTTCATCAAAATCAATATCATAATTGGCAGTCGTTAAACCGAAGTTTTTGTAAACAGCGGCTCCGTCAAGCACAATATGATCACCATAGCCCGATGAACCGTTGCCGGTATATGTGTCGCCATTTAGAACAATGCGTCCGGTATTGCTGACGGTTGCACCATTTGTGGCATAAATACCAAACGAATCGCCTTCTGTGCCATTAACGGTAATCGTTCCGGAGTTTGTAACACTTCCGCCATTTGCATAAATACCGATAGCTGTTCCCGCTGTGCTTTTAACATTAACTTTACCGGAGTTTGTAATGCTACCGCCGTTAGAATACAAACCGATGGCCAGTCCGCTGTTTGTTTCAACCTTAACTACGCCGGAGTTTAATATATTGCCGTTGCTTGCGGCATATAAGCCGTAAGCATTGCCTGTTGCCGTGTTGGTAACTTCTACAACAGCTGCGTCGGTAATTGAATTTGCTCCGGTGTTAACATCATAAAGACCATTGTTAATATTTCCATATTGGCTATACATACCAAAGCTTTGACCGCTACCTAAAGATGTAACTTTTACGGTTGATGAAAAGTCATAATCGTATGTAACATCATTAGAGATATTTTTTGCAATATTGTATATATCTGTTGGTTCTCCGGTGTCAAAATATGTTCCCGGAGCATAAATACCGAAAGCATCACCATCACCTCCGGTTATATAAGTATAACCATCTTTAGTGTATGTGTAACCGTTGCTAATTTCAATTAACGTTGTCTGTTGGCTTTTTTCTTCAACACTGTTACTAAGCCATAGATATGTTACATACATATCTCTGGCATCCGGAGATGTAACACCGTATACATTACCGTCTGTGTATTGTCTGATTTCCAGTGTAAGCTCCTGATTGTGTCTGGTGGCTTTATCTTCATTAACCAATATGTGTGTATATAAGTCGCAAGGCTCACCTAAAATAGAATCGCTGGCTTCACTCTCCACTGATTTATACTGCTTACCGATTAAATCACTATAAGTTGTGTTGGTAACAACTTTGTCTTCGGCTTGTATGTAGTTGTTATTTTCTATAATGGCAAATTTGGCTGCTTCTTTGCCAACGCATTTACCTGTTCCGTCACGAGCATATCCCTCATCACAAATACATGTATTACCTGATTGATGACCATTTCCACACTCTATTGCCGGATAACATAAACCATCTGCTCCTTCACGACCAGCAGGACATTCGTTACAAAATTCTCCTTCCCATCCGTTCAGACATACGCATCTGTCGGTATTTTGGTAGCCGTTAGTTCCGCAATCTATAGTTTCATAACAGTATGGAGCTCCGAAATAGTGGTCGTATCCGTTAGCGCAAGTATTGCAAAGCTGACCTGAATATCCTTCTTTACACTCACATTGATTATTTATTTGAGTACCTGTCGAACCTGGGTAATTTTCACAATCTAAGTCTTTATAGCAAGTTCCGTTTTCTTCATAATAACCGTTATCGGTATCGCAAGTGTCACAAAATTCTCCGGCCCATCCGAGTTGACATTCGCATGATCCGTAAGACTGTGTTCCGTGTTCACCGCAATCTAGTGTCGGGTAACACTCTGTTTCGCTGCCATAATGTCCGTATCCTGATGCACAATCTTTACAGTTTGAACCGGTGTATCCATTGGTGGTATCACACACGCAACCTCCGTTTTCCTGATGCCCGTGAGGTTCATTACATTGTTGTTCCGGATAACAAACTCCGTCGTTGCCTTCAAAACCATCACAGACACCGCACGCTTGATCGGTTCCGCTCCAACCATTGTCGCAAACACAAGTGTTTTCATTTTGATGGCCTCGTCCCAGAGCTTGTCCGCAATCTATTTTTTCCCAACAAGTGTTGTTTTGGTCCCAACCATCTTCACAAAGTTCACAATATTGACCTGTATATCCGTTTGTAACAGAGCAATCACAAGTTCCGTTAACTTGTTTTCCGCCGTGTTGACAGCTAAGGTCAGGATAACAGACATCATCATCACCTATAAAGCCGCCATTACATTCATTACACAGAGGTCCGCTCCATCCGTTTGCGTTGGTGCAATCACAACTGTCATTTTTTTGTTCTCCGCCGTGCCAACAGTTCAGTTTTTCATAGCAATAATCGTTATCGCCAATATGGCCTGAGCATACATCACAAGATTTTCCGCTCCATAAACCATCTTTACAAACACATTGATTAAGGTGTTGAACGCCTATTGAGTGTTCTTGATCGGCACAGTGCAAGTCGGCATAGCAAACTCCGTTGCCTTCTGTATCTAAATATCCGGCATTACAAATACAGGTTCCTTTTTCACAGTGTTGATTATCGCCGCATACAACACCTGAGCAGGGGTCAGAACCGCCGCCACCGCCGCCACCGACAGCCGCAGCAACACCGCCTATTGCGGCAACACCGGCTGCTGCGCCTATCCATCCCCAAGGTAACCCGCAACGTTGCTCAATATCGGCTCCGAATTGTTCTAAAACGCTCATCGCACAGGTGTCGTTTTTTTCTTTTGCGATACACCAAGCCGTATTGCCGTCTTCGTCTTCGACGTCAATATCGTATCCCATATTTTTTATCATATATCTGATTTTGGTAACCTGTTTTGTATGTGCGTAATTATATAAAGAGTTTACTACCATCGGAGAAACGGCATAAGTATTAAAGCTGAAACACATTGCCGTTATAAATGCAACAAGAGCGCGGAATTTAGAATTTTTGAGCATAGCTATACCTCTAATAGTTAAAAGTTTTAGCTATTTGTATCAGAAAATTAGTTAATATTTAGATAATGAATTACTTAATTTTCTTAAATATCAATTCCGCTCCGGTTGAATTCTTTAATGTAAGTATGCCATTGTTGTATGTATAGCTATCTGCTTTTTCAAGGCTTTTTAAATATGTTTGTTCGGCATCCATAAGTTCTTTCGGGCCCATCATCATTGTCATACCTATACTATTAAATTTTATATTTGTTTCGGTATGAGTAAAGTTTCCGAAATAACGGTTTACACCGGAACTGCCGGAAAATTCCTGATTTTCGAACATCAGAGTTATTTGAGCATCTTCAGGGGAGTTTTGTAATTTATATTCGCCACTGAAAATTTGTTTATTATTCGTGCAACCAAACATAAACAATGCGCATATCAACATAAGTAGTTTTTTCATAATCTCCTCCTTTGCTATAAGTTAGTCTTGCTCTTTTATTCTTTCAATATCGGCTCCGACGGCTTTTAATTTTTCTTCCAAGCGTTCGTAACCTCTGTCTAAGTGATAAACACGATTGACTATAGTTTCGCCTTCTGCAACGAGTCCTGCTAATATAAGTGCAAACGATGCTCTTAAATCAGTTGCCATAACCGGTGCGCCTGAAAGTTTTTTTGTTCCTCTGACGATTGCCGAGGCATAACCGTGAACATTTATATTAGCTCCCATACGCATTAGTTCGGGAACGTGCATAAACCTGTTTTCCCAAATATTTTCGGTAACCAATGATGCTCCGGGAACAACAGTCATTAAAGCCATAAATTGAGCTTGTAAATCTGTCGGAAATCCGGGGTAGTAATCGGTCATAATGTCTTGACCTTGCATTATGGCATTTCTGGCATCAATTATAATACTTTGTTCTTTTTCCGTAATTTTAATATCCATATTGCGCAATATGTTAAGAGGTGTTTGTAAATGCTCCGCTTTGGCGTTAATCAGTTCAATTTTACCTTTGGTAATTGCAGCGGCGATGGCGTAAGAACCGGCTTCAATTCTATCGGATAAAACTTCGTGTGTGGCGCCTTTTAATGATTTAACACCTTCAATAGTCAGAATCGAGGTGTTGCGCCCTTCAATTTTAGCTCCCATTTTGGTTAATAAATCAATTAAATCGGTAATTTCAGGTTCTTTTGCAGCATTTTCTATTCTGGTTGTTCCTTTAGCTAAAACAGCAGCCATTAAAATATTGCAAGTTGCTCCGACTGATGCTTTAGGAAAGATTACATGTGCGCCTTTTAGTCCGTTTTTTGCATCAGCGACAACGTAGCCGTTTTTGATTTCTATTTTGGCGCCCATAAGTTCTAAAGAATTAAGGTGAATATCCATTGGTCTTGCGCCTATTGCACAACCGCCGGGCAACGATAATTCAACATGACCTTCACGCGCAAGCAAAGGTCCTAAAACATAGTAAGATGCTCTCATTTTACGAACATAATCGTATGGAGCTACCAAACTTTCAAATTTTTTAGTTGTATAAGTGTATGTTTTAGATTCAAACTTACCTTTGATTTCTATTTTATCTTCAATTTGTGTTCCTAAAACAGATAATAAGGCATTTAATGATTTGATATCCGATAATATAGGCATATTTGTTAAAGTAACGGCTTCTTTTGTAAGCAAAGATGCGCAAATTAAAGGAAGCGCTGCGTTTTTTGCGCCGCTGATATAAATTTTACCGTTAAGTTGGTTACCGCCTCTGATTTTTATTTTATCCATTATTTTGTTCCTTTGTTTTTTTTAGTTTTTCACGTTCTTCCTGCTGTTTTTTGCGTTTTAGCAGATTTTTTTGCAAAGCTTTTGCTTCTTTTTCAAAACGAATATCTTTTGCCTTTTTTGTTTTATTCATAATATAAGCTCTTTTAAGGGTTAAAATAGAATACAAAGCACTCTATCTTATTTTAAAAAATATTTAAACACCTATATTATTTCATTCACAAGCAAGAAAAATATTTTGTAAAAACAATGAGCTATAATAAAGTGAAAAAATATAAAAAAAACTCTTGCATTTTATTTTTATTGTGGTATTAAATACTGCATTGAAGCGATGCGGGTATAGCTCAGGGGTAGAGCGCAACCTTGCCA
>JBGVOY010000050.1:0-6777 GCA_045126755.1 Alphaproteobacteria bacterium
GATATAGTCCGAAATATATCTTTTGAGTGAATAAAAGTTTATTACTCCCAAACAAAAACAATTCTGCGATAAACAGAAATGAAAAAGCTCGGACAGGAAATAATAAACATACTAGTATTGTTTGTCTATATACTAGCATAAAACATTTATTGTGTAAATATATATTTTATAAGAAGGTGTGAAATTAAAAAATAAAAAATCCGTGGATAAAATATCGACGGATTTTTTACATACAAGGTTTTAGTGGATAGAAGAGCCTTCATCATTGCTTGTGAAAACCTCGTGAGAATCGACGTTATATTCATCGATAAGTCTCTTGATTTTCTTGATAGCTCTTGCTCTGTTGGTGTTGTAGCAGATATCGACAATCTGGTCAACGCTGAGCTTATCCTTTTTGAGTTCTACATCATAAGTTTCCTCAATTTTCTTAACGACGTTAGGGTACTTAGATGTAACTTTTTCGGAGGTGTTAACCGGTCCACCGGCCGCCATTGTGAAGAATCTCTCAACAACAATGCGGATATCATTTTTTGTTGGCATAATTATAGGAATTTAACTTATTAGAACATTTAAAATATCTTTTGTCAATAGTTAAAAATATTATGGTAAATAAACGGTCATATTAAACACATTTTGTAAGAAAAACAGTGAAATAAAGCAAATTCCCATTGTCATAACCGGAGTAGTTATCCAACCAAGCATTATTTTTAGTGTAATTGACCAATTAACACCACGCCCGCCTTTTAACAGTCCAAGTCCTAAAATAGCACCTATGACCGCTTGTGTGCTTGATACCGGCACAAGCGGAATAGCAGGTAATCCGTTAGATAATAAAAATTGTTGAAGTCCTTTTGATGAAAATAAAAACAATGTTAATGCTTGCGCCAATACAACAACAAGCGCTATCAACGGGGTCATTTTCATCAGGTTATTTCCAACGGTTAAAATAACTTTTTTGGAGTATGTTACAATACCTGCACTGATAGAAATTCCGCCTAACATAAATAAAATTTGCAATCCGCTTAAATGAAAATGTTTACCGATATGTATGGGATGAAACGGAGACGAATCGGCAAAGACGCCGATTATATTTGCTATGTTGTTTGCTCCTAACGAATAAGCACACAAAGCACCGGCAATTATAAGGCCTATTCTTATGTAAAAATCTTGCCTTAAAAGATGTGTGTGCGATTTTTTTATTATTGTTTTAAGCGCCATATACAAAAGTATTGCAACAATACCGGTTATTAACGGGCATAGAATCCATGTTGAACAAATTTTGGTTAAAACGGAAATATCTGTCGGTTTTCCGCAATATAAGTTCCAACCTATAATACCGCCGACAATCGCTTGAGAGGTGGAAACCGCCATTCCTATTTTAGCCATCCAGTAAACGGTTATGGCAGCAGATAATGCAACCATGAAAGCACCGCTTAACGCATTTACGGCACCTAATGCCCCCAATGTTTCCGTTCCGCCTTGTCCTCCATATACTGCGCCTAATATTACAAAAATAGAGGATATAATGGCTGCTGTCTTAAATTTTACCATTTTGGAACCTACGGCTGTTCCAAAAATATTTGAAGCGTCATTTGCGCCTAATGACCACCCCAAAAATAATCCGCTACTTAAGAAAAATAAGTATGTTAAATCCATTAAATGTCTCTCTTTATTACATAAATTGAAAGTTGATCAATGCAGTTTTCGGCTAAATCGGCAATATCGGCAACTTCACTTATAACTGAGCCTAATTGCAGTTTTTGAGCCAACTCCATATCAGATGCAAAAATTTCTTCTTTTAATTTTGCGCTTGTTTTATCACTTTCGTGTTCAAGCCAATATACTTTTTGGGCATAATTTCTGACTGCGGTAAAGTCTTTAAAAAATGAACGGGAAGCGATGGCTAAATTTTCAACGCATTCACATACTTGTTCGGTTAATTCTTTAAATTTGTCGTGATATTTTTGCGGTATATCCGTTTGCTCAATGTAAAATTTGTGAGCTACATCGTCGATTTCGTTAATTACTTTATCAAGATTTTCAACCAGTTCCAAAATATTTCCTCTAAAATCGGGGATAAGGTTGTGAGTGTATAATCTGTTTTCAATTTCGCGGCGAAGCGAATCTGCGTCGTGTTCTATATTTTTAATCTCTTTACTTAAATGTCTGTATTCGGAATTCCGTTTATTTTTCAGGTATACATTTACCGCTTTTTTAAAAACAAGAGATATTTCAATAATCTTGTCATGAAGTATATCGATTTTTTGTTCTAATTCCTTTGTATGTGAAAATAATGAAAATTTTAAATTAAACATTTTGCCCTCATAAATAAATAACCATACTTTTTAACATAAGACATAAATTTGTGCTTGTAAATGAATAAATATTAGTTTAGATTAAATTTGTTTTTGATTACGTAATTATTTATAAGGAAAAATAAAATGGATAAAACATCTTTATATATTTGTTTTTTGGCAGGAGCTATTACGGCAGGTACAGCAGTTTATGCTATTCAAAATAATAATGCCACACAACCTGCAGCAACAGCAGGTAAAGTTTCTGAAAGCGAAGTTGTAGCTATTTTAGAAAAGAATCCTCAAATTGTTGTAAATGCAATGCAAAAATTTGAACAGCAGAAACGTGAAGCTGAAGAAAGAGCAGCAGCTAAATTGTTTATGGACAATCTTGATGAACTTCATAATGATCCGGATACACCATACGTAGGACCTAAAGATGCTGAAGTTGTTTTAGTTGAATTTTTTGATTTTAACTGCGGTTATTGTAAAAAAATTGCTAACACAATGGAAACTATTATAAAAAACAATCCTGATATAAAAGTTGTGTTCAAACCTGCAACATTCTTGGGTTCTAAACCTATCGCATTGGCAGCGGTTGCAGCCAATGAACAAGGTAAGTTTTTGGAACTTTATAAAGCATTTTTAACTGCTCCGGGCAGATTAGATGAAGCTAAAATTAATGAAATAGTTGAAAAAGCAGGTTTAGATATGGATAAATTTAAAGCTGATGTAGCTTCAGAAAAAGTAAATAAAATTATAGAAAAGTCAGCAGCATTGGGCAATAAAGTTCAGATTAGAGGTGTTCCTTCTTTAATTTTGAACGGTAAAAAACTTAATACAGTTGATTTGTCTGCTATTCAGGCTGCTATTGATAATCTGAAATAGAATTTATCGATGTTAAAAAGCTCCGATTTTATCGGGGCTTTTTTTTATTTAGCCCTCTTGGTCAAAGAGGGGGTTGGGATTTATATGTATTGTTTGCGGTTTCTATAAATAAAAAAATGTGTATTTGTTAACATGCTACATAAAAATGTGCTTGTAAATAAATAAATATTAGTTTAAATTAACTTTGTTTTTAATTACGTAATTATTTATAAGGATAATAAAATGAATAAAAATTCTTTATATGTTTCTTTGTTGGCATTGGCTGTATCAGCAGGTGCCTTGGTTATTGCAACAAACAAATGCGGTGAAAAGAAAGAAGCAGCAGCTCCTGTTGTTTCTGAAACTCAAATTGCAGCAATGTTAGAAAAAAATCCTCAGATGGTAGTTAATGCTTTGCAAAAATTTGAAGAACAACAACGTGAAATTGAAGAAAAAGAATCTGCTAAATTGTTCTTGGAACATATTGATGAACTCAATAATGATGCTACAACACCATACGTTGGTCCTAAAGATGCTAAAGTTGTTTTGGTTGAATTTTTTGATTTCTCTTGCGGTTTCTGCAAAAGAATTGCCGAAGCTATGGACATAGTTGTTAAAAATAACCCGGATGTTAAAGTTGTATTCAAACCTATTACTTTCGTATCTCCTATTTCTAAGTATGCAGCTCAAGCTGCTATCGCTGCCGGTGAGCAAGGTAAGTTTATGGAAGTTTACAAAGTGTTGTTAACATCTTCTGAAGCATTAGATGAAGAAAAAATCAATGCACTTGTTGAAAAAGAAGGTCTTGATATGAAAAAATTCAAGGCTGATGTAAATTCAGAAAAAACATTAAAAGTTATTGAAAATGCTGCTAACTTGGCTAATAAAACAGGTGTTCGCGGTGTTCCTTCTTTAGTGTTGAACGGTAAAAAAATTAACACTATTGAGGCTGAAGGTATTCAAGCTGCTATTGATGTTCTTAAATAATAGCTTATCAGCGAAAAAAAAACTCCGATTTTATCGGAGTTTTTTTGTTATAAACAACTTGAAAAATTCGGCCTTTTGTGTATAATGGCGAAAAGGGAGGAAAAATATGACAGCAGATTTTCAAGGTGTAAGAAAAGTAAAAAATAAAACACAATTTTGTGTTCGTTCTCCAAAAGCTCAAAAGGTTGAGCTTTGTTTATTTTCAGATGATGAAAAAACAGAAACCAGAGTTGAAATGGTTCAAGACGAAGAAGGTAATTGGACTGCCGATTTAGATAATATTAAAGAAGGGCAAAAATACGGTTATAGAACCTATGGCGAATATAATCCTGATAACAGGTGTTTCTTTAATCCTAATAAGTTGCTTGTCGATCCGTATGCTTTTGAGGTAACTAAAAGCTTAAATGATATTTCAACAGATGAAAAATATATTTTGTATGGAGATAATGAAGCAGATTCGGCACAAATTGCTCCTAAAAGTGTGGTAAGATATTTTGATAAAGAATCTTTAGCAAAAAAATATCCGTATTTATATAAAAAGCCTAAACATGATTGGGGAAAAACGCATATTTATGAATTGCATGTGGGTAATTTTTCGGTAGAGAATCCGAATGTGTCGATTGAGAATCGAGGTAAACTTTTAGCTTTAACGGAATTGACGGACTATTTTAAGGATTTGAGCTATACTCAGGTTGAACTTTTGCCTTTAACACCGACTATGGCGGATATGCATCTGGAACAAAATAAAGGGTTATCTGACCAGTGGGGATATAATCCGATAAATCATCACGCAATAGACCCCAGATACGGAAGTATTGATGATTTGTTATCTGTTGTCAACGAGTTGCATAAAGCCGGAATAGAAGTTTGTATGGATGTTGTTTATAATCATACCGGAGAATCCAAAAATGACAGATTTGTTCTTTCTTATAAAGGGTTAGATCCTGACGCATATTATCGATACAGTCCTTATGACGGGCATAGTTTTGTTGATACAACCGGATGCGGTAACGGTTTTAATCCTAATACAGAACAAGGCGGAAAGATTGTAAAAGACAGCTTAATGTTTTTCAGTGATGTATGCGGTATTGATGCCTTTCGATTTGATTTAGCAGGCGATTGTGCTTTGGATAATGATTTACATTTTAATCCTAACGGAAGATTTATGCAAATTGTTCAGGAGGTGGCAAGCAAAACGGGAGCTAAAATGAGCGGCGAGCCGTGGAGTGCGGTCGGCGGATATTTTTTGGGACAGATGGATACTATCCACGAATGGAATGATAAGCACGAACATACACTGAGAAAATTTATCAGAGGAGAACACGGGCAAGTCGGTGCATTGGCTTATTATATGGCAGGAGGACAAACCGAAAGAAAAATAAACATATTTACCAAACACGACGGAACAACCGGATACGATTGGGCAACATATCAAGAAAAAAATAATTTTGAAAACAATGAAAATAATCGTGATGGAACAAATGATAATCATTATAGTCCGTCTGCAAATGATGAAATACGTTTAACCAAAACAAAATCGGCTCATGCGTTAAATACACTTGCAAGAGGTGTTCCTTTAAGCCTTAACGGAGATGAATTGTGGCATTCTCAAAATGGTAATAATAACGGTTATGCAAGACCGTTTCCGTTAAAATGGAAGGAACTTACGGAAAGCCAAAAAGAAAGATATTTGTTTGAACGTAAATTGAATGCTTTTCGTCAGCAGCATCCTGTGTTCAGCAGTATTGAAGGCGCATCATCTGAAATTATGCCAAACGGCAAGCCATCGTGGGAGTGGGTAAATATTAAAGGAGAGCCTATGCAACAATGTGATTGGGAATTTCAATATAACAGGTTCTTAGGCTATGTATTGAACGGTCAGGACAAAGAAGGGCATCGTTTTGATGATGATTTTTTGGTTATGACATCAGGAAATGTCGATTTTCCTATGGATGTCAGATTGCCTCAAGCTCCGCATCAGGGAAAATGGAAAGTTGTGTTTGATACATCAAAATTAACAACATATATTGATGAAAATGAATATCAAAACGGTTCGATATATCAGATAAATCCTCAAAGTGTTGTCGTTATGACCAGTAAAAGAGAAGAAACCGAGAATAACGAATTGATGAAAAAAATGATTATGCAACATAAGACTAAAGGGATGTAAAATGAGTGAAGTAATGGAAACAAGAGAAGCACTTCATGCTTTTGATATTTTTAAGCTTAATCTTGCTAAAACAACACAGACAGATGATAAATATTTGGAAAATCTTAAAAAATTTCAAGAGTTTTTAGCTAATAATTCCGAAAAACTTGATTTTACAAGTCCGGAATCTCTTTCGTCAGTTTACGACTATTTGTATGAAGGTATTAAGAAATACCCTGAATTGACCGGCGATATATTAGATACATTTGATGCTTGCGTAAAAATAAAAAAAGGTAATTCAAATGGTGCATTTATGAGTGCTTGTGAAAATCTTAGCTATATATATCAGGAGCGTTTTAATGATGTAAAAAAATGTATGGTTATTGAAAACAGTATTATGGATAATCCGGCAAATGACGGATTATTTATGGGGCGTTTTTATTCTGATACCTTATTACCATTGCCGAGCTATAATAATAT
>JBGVOY010000051.1:0-7085 GCA_045126755.1 Alphaproteobacteria bacterium
TTAGGGGTTAACCTAACTCTTAAGATGTATCCTTTTTCCGTTAAAGTATAAAACATTCGGTATTACCTTAACATTTCTATAAGAACTTCTATCATACGAATCACAAAGTATATTGATAAGAGCAAGATAAACGGAGATACGTCAAAATCAGCAAACGGAGGAATTTTGCTACGAATTTTTTTGTATACCGGTTCGGTAGCTTTTTTCAATAACTCAACAAATTTAGTGGCATATTTATTTGTTGTTTTAATAACGTTAAAATGTAATAAGTAGTGAATAACAACTTCTACAACGACAATTTTGAAATAAATGTCAACTACTAAAGCTATTACTTCTAAAAAAGGAATAAATAACATCCCCATAATTTTTCTCCTAATAAATTATAATTAAACATTATTGTCTGAATCTAGTGATTCATACTTTAATCTAAATGAATTACGTCGTCCAGTTAATTTTTTCATTTTCTCAGATATTTCATCAGAAAGCTGTTCATTTCGCTCTCTGGCCATGTCATAGGCGAGTTGATATTCTCTTGATGCAATATAAGAGTCATCTTGAAGCATTTCATCAAGAGCGTCATTTAACATTGCGTCGTAATAGTTATAATCTTCTTGTAAATCGTCATCATCATCGTGGCTGATACCTAAGTTTTCTTTTTGGCTGCGATTTACATCATATCCGAAAGGAAGCTTTTGCAACGCTTTGAAGGTTTTATAGTAAGGTATTGCTCTTTCATATTCGGCACGGCTTATTTCTACATCAGCTTGATTTCTGGTTGATGTTTCAATAGCACTTCTCATTTCGCGCAATTTTTGAAGTTTATAACGTAAACGTCTGGCATCTTCTTCTGCTTGCGGATGTCTACTACCTTCCAATAATCCTAAGCATAACATCAATTCTGCTTCACGCTGATTGGTATCATCCAAAAATTTGTTACGAACGTCTAATTCTTCAACAGAAACGAATCCGTCGTTCATATTTTTTAAGATATCGGTTGTATCGTCAAGCCAGCTGAAATATTCTTCATTTGAGTTTGTTCCGCTGTTGATACTTTCGATATTTTCGACCAAATCTACCGTCATATCTTTTGAATCTGCTTTCAACATTCTGGAACTGGCTGTTTCTTCAATGTTACTTGCTAATTCATAACGCAAATCAGATGCGGTTATTTCTCTGCCGGCAAGGGTTATCTTTCGGTTATCAGGTGCAAAAATAGCTTGCAGAGTTGTTTCTCTTAGTTGTTTTTCCCGCAAATCTTTATACGTATCTCTCAGCGATTGTTTGATTATTTCGCTTTTTTTCATATGGACGTATGTGTTTTGATTTTCTTGTTCGTCAATATATTCCATAATTGCCTCCGAAAAACCTATTGGTCTTCAAAAATTATTTTGCCTTGTTCTAACCAAATAATTTTATCAATAACCCAGTTACTTATTTGTTCAATTTTTTCCAATTCTATACCCATTGCAAGACCGGCATGCCCTATGAATAAAGTTTCTTCATCACTCAAATCACTATCGGAATGACCGAGTAAACACATCTCTTTTATAAGTTCTAAACAAATTCTGCGATCTTCAATGGTTTTGAGTTCTTCAATAATTTCTTCTTCAGTAGTGGGTTTAAAAATTGCTTGTAAATCTTTTATTTTGTAGTTTAAAACGGCATTTTTGATATATTTAATCTCGTCTTCGTCACGATTTCCGTCAATATTAGCCAAGTATAACAATGCCTTAAGAAAAATTATTTTTTGTTCTTGAGAAAGCTTTATGACAAAATTATTATCTTCCAAATTTTCTGTGTAAGTCATTTTTTAACTCCAAATTGATTAGTATTTGCATATTAGCTAAAAAAGTTATTCTTTTCAACAAAAAAGATAGTTAAACAAAAGAAAAAAAATGTTTGAAAAAAATTAAGGATTAGCATAGCATAATAAGAAAGATAAATTGAGAGAAAACGGATAATATGAGTAAAAAATTTTTTATAAAGACTTTTGGTTGCCAGATGAATGTGTATGATTCTCATCGTATGGCAATTATGCTTGAAAATTTAGGTATGGAAGAAACTTCTGTTCAGGCTGATGCCGATTTGATGTTGTTTAATACATGCCACATCAGAGAAAAGGCTGCCGAAAAAGTATTTTCGGATTTAGGACGGGCTTATCTTATAAAGCAAGAGCGTGCGGAACTCGGAAAAGATACAATTATAGGCGTAACAGGATGTGTCGTTCAGGCTGAAGATGAACAAATCGCCAAAAGAGCGCCATACGTTGATTTTGCATTAGGACCTTTAACTTATCATCGTTTGCCTGAAATATTGGCTAAAATATCTCGTCAAAAGCAAGAACCTGTTATTGATACGGATTTTCCTGCTGAAGCAAAATTTGACTTTTTGCCTCAAAACAGGGCAGAGGGAGGTTGCTCGTTTTTGGCAGTTCAGGAAGGATGCAACAATTTTTGCACATATTGTGTTGTGCCGTATACAAGAGGGGCTGAATATTCTCGTCCGGTTGAAGAAGTTATTGAAGAAGCAAAACGTTTAATCGAAACCGGAACATTGGAAATTAACTTACTTGGGCAAAATGTTAACTCTTATCATGGAGAAGATTTGAACGGTAAAGAGCGCAATTTTGCATATTTGCTTAACAGATTATCTGAATTAGACGGTTTAAAGCGTTTGCGCTACACAACTTCATATCCGGCAGACGTCGACGACGATTTAATTGAATGTCATCGTAATTTAAAACAGCTCATGCCGTATTTACACTTACCTGTGCAAGCAGGTTCAGATAAAATTTTAAAAGCTATGAACAGAAGACATAATCGTGCGCAGTATCTGGAAAAAGTAGAAAAACTTACTAAAGCAAATCCGGATTTACGTATGTCGTCAGATTTTATTGTCGGTTTTCCTGGCGAAACCGATGACGATTTTGAACAAACCTTGAGTTTGGTTAATGAAGTAAAATATATTCAGGCATTTTCATTTAAATATAGTCGCAGAGCCGGAACTCCGGCAGCAGTTATGCCAAATCAGGTTGAAGAAAAAGTAAAAAGACAACGGTTAGATATTTTACAAAATTTGTTGTTTGATTATCAAAATAAGTTTAATATGTCTTGTATAGGCAAAGAATTTGACGTTTTGTTTGAACAAAACGGACGTCATAAAGGGCAACTTATCGGCAGAACTCCGTATATGCAAAATTTATACGCAAAGGCAGATAAAAAACTCTTAAATAAAATTGTGCGTGTTCGTGTTGAAGACGCAACTACAAATTCATTATGCGGAAAGGTATTATAAAATGGCAGAACTTAATATGGAACTTTTTAATAATCAATTAGTGCAAAAATTGGTCGGTGCTTCTGATGCTAATTTGCGTTTGATTGAAAAAATGCTTAATGTGGAAATATTATGCTTTGGTAATCAGGTTACCTTGAAAGGTAATCCGAAAGATATTGAAGATGCTAAAAATGCAATCAATATTTTGTATGACAAAGTCAGCAAAAGCATAGAAGTTGGCGAGCAAGAAGTTAAGGCTGCCGTCAGAATATGTTCGGGGGCTCATGATGAAAATGAAGCTCAAAACTTAAATGAAATTGTGTTAAAAACTAAAAAACGCTATATTTATCCTCGTTCGGCAACACAAGCAAAATATATTCAAGAAATGCTTAAAAACGAATTGGTGTTTGGCTTGGGCCCCGCCGGTACGGGTAAAACATACTTGGCTGTGGCATTGGCTGTTTCTATGATGCTTGAAGGTGCCGTTGATAAAATTATATTATCGCGTCCTGCAGTGGAAGCCGGTGAAAATTTAGGATTTTTGCCCGGTGATTTAAAAGAAAAAGTGGATCCTTATTTGCGTCCTCTTTATGATGCTTTATATGAGATGCTACCTGCCGAACAGGTTGATAAAAAACTTGCTTTGGGTGAAATTGAAATAGCTCCTCTTGCGTTTATGCGCGGACGCACACTTTCAAATGCTTTTGTTATTTTAGATGAAGCTCAAAATACAACACCTATGCAAATGAAAATGTTTTTAACTCGTTTGGGTGAAAATTCTCGTATGGTGGTAAATGGCGACTTAAGTCAGGTAGACTTGCCCAGAGGCACGGTTTCCGGCTTGAGAGATGCGTTGGATACACTAAAAAATATCAACAATATCAGTGCGGTAACTTTTGGCGCAAGCGATGTCGTTCGTCATGGTTTGGTTGCTAAAATTGTTAAAGCATACGAAGAAAAAAACAAGAAGATGCGTGATGAATAGTTTTGAAGTATGTTTATCGACTGAAGATTCTCGTTGGACGACGGCAATTTCACAAATTGCCGTCGTTGTGGAAAATGTAAAGCAAGCTGTTTTAGATGAAGTTTTAACAGATATTGATTATCTTGCTTTAGAAAAAGACTTTGTTGTAAATTTGTGCTTAAGTGATGATATTACGGTTCAGCAACTTAATCGCGAATTTAGGGGAATGGATAAGCCCACAAATGTTTTATCCTTTGCAAATATTGACAGCGATGATTTTGAAGATATGTTAGAATTTGATGATGTCGTTGAGATGGGTGATGTTATTATTGCGTACGAAACTATGAATGAACAAGCTAAAGAACAAGAAATCAGTTTAGAACATCATTTTTGCCATTTATGGACGCATGGTATGTTGCATATTTTAGGTTATGATCATATCGATGAAGATGACAGGTATGAAATGGAGCGTTTAGAAGCCATAATATTGGAAAAATTGGGTATTCAGAATCCGTATAGGGAATAAATATTTGAAAAAATTTGAAGAAATATTACGTAGAAACTATAAAAAAACAGCCTTTGTTTTGGGCTTGTTATCGGCGCTTGCATTTCCGCCTGCATATTTATTTGTTCTGTTTTTGTTGGCTTTTGCTTTGTCTTATATTGTAGCAGATAAATTAGAAAGCACTAAAAAAGTTTGTTTATTTGGCTATTGGTTCGGGTTTGCTCACTTTATGGCCGGTTTTTATTGGATAGCAAATGCGTTGCTGGTTGATGTTGCTGCTTTTGGTTGGCTTTACCCTATAACACTTTTATGTATAGGAGGTTTCTTTGGGCTTTTTGCAGTGCCGTCATTTGCGGTTTGGCAATTCTTACAAAATAAAAATAAATGGCTGAAAGTGTTTGCTTTTTCGTATACTTGGGTTTTGTTTGAATGGATAAGAAGCTTTTTGTTTACCGGATTTCCATGGAATATGCTGGGAACGGTTTTGGCATTTTCTGATACTTTGATTCAAACGGCATCAATTTGGGGAACTTATGGTTTAAGTTTTATTGTTCTTATTGTCGCAGGGTGTGTTTATATAGTTACAACAGGCAGAAAGTTTGTCTCACTAGGAGTATTATCGTTTATTGTTGTTTTTATAACTATTTTCGGTTTGTGCAGAATACGAGGATATGCCTATAACGAATCGGATATTAAAGTAAGGCTTGTTCAACCCAGTATTTCCCAGAATATGAAGTGGAACAGAGATGAACTTGAGAATAATTTTTTTGAATATGTAAATTTGAGCAAAAAAAGCGAATTAAATGATGTCGATTTTGTGGTTTGGGGGGAAACAGCTTTACCTTTTGACGTTGAACAGGTAACCGAATATAAAACTTATCTGAAACAGGCAATACCCGATAACGGTTATCTTATAACCGGAGTTGTGCGTTTTGGCATTGATAGCGGATTTTATAAGCCTTATAACTCTATGTATATTATAAATAAAAATGCCGATGTTATACAGTTATACGATAAAAACCATTTAGTTCCTTTTGGAGAATATATTCCGTTCAGGAAATATCTTCCGGCTTGGATACGTCCGATTGCTAACAATGTGGCTGATTTTGCGACAAGTGAGAAATTAAAAAATATAAAAATAAAAGATTATCCTGTTTTTGGAGCTTTAATTTGTTATGAAATTATTTTTCCGGATAATGTTGTAAATAAAAAAGAAAAACCTCAGTGGTTGGTGGTGCTGACAAATGACGGTTGGTATGGAAAGAGCAGCGGACCTTATCAGCATTTGGTTGCTGCGCAAATGCGGGCGATTGAGGAAGGAATAACGGTTGTCAGAAGCGCAAATTCAGGTATAAGTGCCGTAATTTCTCCGACAGGAAATGTATTAAAGCAATTAGATTTGCATAAAAAAGCTTATATAGATGTTGCTTTACCTGAAAATATGTCAGTTGATACAATTTATACTCATATAGGCGGAATTGGGGTGATTTGTATATTGAGTTTGGTTATGTTGTTTTTAGCTTGTTTTTATGTATTTATTACTAAACACAAAATAGTGGTTGACAAGAAAAACATATAATGCTATATGTAATAACATAAAATGCTATTTTAGAGGACTATGACAATGAAAGAGAATATTTTGGAATTTGAGGAAAAAAAATCGATAACAGGCTCACCTAATCCGGTTGATGTGCATGTCGGTAAAAGAATCCGCTTGCGCAGAACTCTTTTAGGTTATAGTCAACAGCTTATGGCTCGTAAACTGGGGCTTACTTTTCAGCAACTGCAAAAATACGAAAAAGGCCATAACAGAGTTGGCGCAAGCAGACTTTGGGATATAAGTCGGATACTTAAAGTGCCGATGGACTTTTTCTTTCAGGAAATGGATAAGGAAATTGAAAACAACAGTCCGATGATGCAAGTGATGTCAGGTGGTGAAGATGCGTTTATGTTTAGTCAAGATTGTGATACTATAGATTTAGATCCTATGAAGAAACAAGAAACCATGGAACTTGTCAGTGCATACTATAAAATTTCAAACAGGGCTTTGGCAAAACAAGTATTTGATTTGGTAATTTCATTATCAAAGACCAGTTCAAAATTTGCAGATGAATAAGTCTTGAATATTTCAAAAAATTAAGATAAAAATGTTCCCTATAAACTTTTTATGGGGAATTTTTTATGCAAGAAAATAATCAGCCTAAATTTTTTGGTCGACGCAAAGGGCGTATCATAAGAAAAACCAAAAGTACGTTATTGGATAAATTTTTGCCATTGGTTAAAATTGATGATAAAACTGTTTTTGATAAAAATACCATGTTTGGTAAGCCTGTTGAGAAAATA
>JBGVOY010000052.1:0-8712 GCA_045126755.1 Alphaproteobacteria bacterium
TTATAAAGCACGTCTTGAAGCTTTAAGCGTTAAGTCGGTAAGTTCTGATATTGTGTATCGCCCCATAAATCCGGAACTTTTGTATTTAACCGAGGAAAAATTTGTAACTCTTGTCAAGCAAAAACAAGCCATATTTTTAACTGCTTTAAGTTTGCCCGACAGTGCTGACGTTATTAACTTAAAGGTTATTCCCGCAAGAGATTTTTCTCACGCCAAAAACATTAGTCTTTCGGCAGTTTATGAAGATTTAAAAAACTATTTACAAGAAAATGCCAAACTAAAACGCATTATTTGTTGCAATTCGCAAGGTTCTCGTGAACGGTTGTTTTCGGTCATGAATGAACAGGGCATTAAAGACCTGACGTTTGCACAAGATTATCAAGAAGCTCTTAAAAAAACAAACAACAAAAAAATTGCCATGGTTGTGTTGCCTTTGCAAAAAGGATTTAAAAATAATGAGTTTTGCATTGTAACCGAAACAGATATATTAGGCGAAAGAAAAGACCGTAAACCTAAGAAAAAAGTCAGCGCACAAAATTTTATTGCCGATATATCATCTTTGAATATAGGCGAACTGGTTGTTCATATTGAACATGGTATCGGCAGGTTTCTAGGGCTTGAAACCATTACGGCAGGCGGAGCTCCGCACGATTGCTTAAAAATTTTATATGCCAACGATGATAAATTGTTTGTTCCGGTAGAAAATATTGATGTAATTTCTCGCTATGGTTCAGATGATGAAAATGTTACATTAGACACTTTAGGCGGACTTGCATGGCAAGCCAAAAAAGCTAAAGTAAAAGAAAAGATAAAAGATATTGCCGAAAAACTCATAAAACTTGCTGCCGAAAGAAGTCTTAAAAAATCAGATGCGTTTATTGCACCATCAGGTGCTTTTGACGAGTTTTGCTCTCGTTTTGCTTATAATGAAACAGATGACCAATTAAAAGCCATAAAAGATGTGTTGCAAGACCTAAACACAGGTGTTCCGATGGACAGGCTGGTTTGCGGTGATGTCGGATTCGGAAAAACCGAAGTGGCATTAAGAGCAGCCTTTACGGTTGCCATGAGCGGAGCTCAAGTTGCCCTTATTGTTCCGACAACACTTCTTGCTAGGCAACATTACTTAAATTTTAAGGAACGTATGCAAGGTTTTCCGTTAAAAGTTAAAATGCTTTCACGGCTTGTAACCGCAAAAGAGCTTAAAGAAACACAAGAAGGGTTAAAAAACGGTTCAATAGAAATTGTTATCGGCACTCATGCGCTGTTATCGCAAAATGTAAAGTTTTGCAATTTAGGACTTTTAATTATAGATGAAGAACAACATTTTGGTGTTGCTCACAAAGAAAAACTAAAACAACTCAAAGCAGATGTCCATGTGTTAACTTTAAGTGCAACCCCAATCCCCAGAACATTGCAGTTATCATTAACCGGTGTTAAAAATTTGAGCATAATTGCAACCCCTCCGGTTGACAGACTTGCAGCTCGTTCTTTTGTTATGCCGTTTGATAAGGTTATGATAAAAGAAGCTATCTATCGTGAAAAATTCAGAAATGGACAAGTATTTTTTGTTTGTCCCAGAGTTTCTGATATTGCATCATTACATCAAGAATTAAAAGAATTAGTTCCTGATATAAAAATTGCGGTTGCTCACGGACAAATGCCGGTTAAAGAGCTTGAAGACGTTATGACCGATTTTGCTCTTAAAAAGGCAGATTTGTTATTGTCTACCACCATTATAGAATCCGGTATTGATATGCCCTCTGTTAATACGATGATTATTTATCGTGCCGATATGTTCGGACTTGCTCAGCTTTATCAATTAAGAGGAAGAATAGGTCGTTCTAAGGTTAGGGGGTATTGTTATTTTACGGTTCCTCCTAAAAAGAAATTAAAGCCGATTGCCGAAAAAAGATTAAGCATTTTATCAGCACTTGATACATTGGGGGCAGGTTTTTCGCTTGCAAGTCACGATATGGATATAAGAGGTTCGGGAAATGTTTTGGGAACAGAACAATCCGGACACATAAAAGATGTAGGTATTGCCTTGTATCATCATTTGTTGGAAGAAGAAATTTTAAGGCAAAAAGCATTGGCAGAAGATGTTGCAACAGAATTTAAAGCTGATGATTGGGCTCCGCAAATTACAACAGGAATCCCGATTATGATTTCGGAAAATTATGTAAAAGATTTGGGAGTTCGTCTAGGGCTGTATAAACGTATCGGAAACTTAAAAACAAACGAAGAGCTTCTTGATATGAGAGAAGAGCTTGTTGATCGCTTCGGGCCAATTCCGCCGGAGGTGGAAAACTTGCTTACGACAATAGAAATTAAACAACTTTGCTATAAGGCTAATATTGCAAAAATAGATGCCGGTGCCAAAGGAATTTTAATTGCGTTTCATCATAATACGTTTAAGGCTGTTGATAAATTGCTTGAACTGGTAAACAAATCTTTTGGCGTTATCAAAATACGCCCTGACCAAAAACTTTTTGTAGAAGGCAAGCTTGACGATTATCAAAAACGAATTGCTTTGATTAAAAAATATGTTGAGCTTTTGAGTAAAATGTAGCGTTTTGTGTGCAAGGATTTATTGTAGACTTCACAACAAAATAAAATAATAAATAATTTATTTGAAAAAAAAGAAAAAAAGTGTTAGTATCAATCCGAAGTTTAATTTTTGGGAGGTATAATATGCGTTTTTTCTTAGGTCTGATTGCATTGGGTATCATTTTTTCAGTTAATACGGTTGCAAATGCTACATCTACAGAAGATAACTCTGTCGGTTTTAAGTTTTACTCATCTGCTGAAGAGGATGGAGTTAAGGAAGAAAAACAAGAGCTTAATCCTGCTCAACAGTTAGAAAAAAAATTAAGAGAAAGACGTAAAGAAAAAGCCTCATCTAAAAGAATTCGTAAAATATCAGGCTCGAAAAGCGGTTCCTCCAAATCAAAAAGAAGCAACAGAGGTTCTCACAACGGTTCCAGAGGAATACCGTCAGTTTCATCAGGTATGTTTGTTAAATAAGTCAAATATTTATTTTTTTTGATTGCAAATTATAAATAAAACGTGTATAATAGTTTCATATAGAAAATATACGCGTTTTATTTTTATGGAGTTTGCTATGAAGAAATATCTTACAATACTTTTCTGCAGCACAACGGTGTCATTTCCTGCTTACAGTATGACTTGTCTGAATGACTACGGTGGCCCGAATGGTTGTGCTTCAAATGCCAATGCTGCTGGAGACTGTAGCACTTTGGGTTATTCTACATCTGATGTCAGCGGATGTAAACAATATGTTAAATGTCCTTTCAATAGTGATTACAAGCTTTGTGTAGCCGGTGGTGCCGGAAATGTTGATTGTGCGTCATTAGGCTTTACGGCAGATGATAAAACATCTTGGTGCAAAGCGGAAAATATTGTTACTTGTGCCAATACAACACTAACACTTTGTTCCGATGCAGATATTGAAGCTTTAACTCCGACTTGTGAAGATTTAGGTTTTACGCAAGAAGAAAAGCCTTGGTGTGACTTTTTGGAAACATGTAAATATGATACAACATATACATTATGTAAAGATGCATTAGAGGTTCAAACTTGCGAGCAGATGGGCTTTACGGCAGATGATAAGACATCTTGGTGTAATAAAGAAAGTATTGTTGAATGTCAAGAAGAGGACGGAACAGTCTTGACATTATGTTCTGCACCATTAACAGAGTGCGATTATGACAGTGTTGATGCTTGTCAAGAAGCAAATCCTTGGGGTGTTTGCAGTGAAGTTGGCGGTTGTGCTAAAGTAGTAAGTTGTGCCGGAGGATACGTAAACTCCGGAATTCCACCTCAATTTACGGTTGAAGATGCCGGAACATACGGAAACGGAATGCATTGTATCAAGGCTATCGGTTGTAATGCTGACCGTAATGCTTATGCAGACAGTGCTAAATGTACAAACGGTGTCAGCGGTGATCCGTTGACGAGCGGTGACATTACTTGTTATGTATGTAAAGAAGCAGAAGATGTTACAAGCTGTGATGCTGCCGGCTATTATACAGATGATAATACTGATTTGTATTGCGAAGTTTCTGGTACCATAACCTTAGCGGACGGTTCACAGAAAACGTGTTACGATGATTGTCATGACATTTATTCGTCTTGTTCTGCAGCTGAATATTATGACCCTGAGGATTATGATTCTTGCTCAGGTTCGGATGTTGATGTATATACGACTAATTCAGGTGCAACAATAACCTGTAATACATCTTGTTCTGATAATGGTGGAGATGACCCAACTCCAACACTTCCTACAAGTTGTGAAAACGCAGGTTATAAATCATCACCAGTTGCCGGTATGGATTGCACCGCTAAAACGGTTGAACTTTCAAGCGGTAGCAAGACCTGTTATAGTTGCGTATCATCAGGTAATAGTTGTGATACAGCTGCACATAGCGCTTGTGTAAATACATGTGATAACAAGTATATGGATTACTGTGATAAAGGTGGTACTGCGGAATGCGTCGCATTAAATGACTGTTTTGATGATTGTAATAGTCAGCACCCATACTGTTCACCATATTATAGCGATTATAACGATGACGGAACTACCAGAACTTCATCATCAAGTTCATCATCAAGTTCATCTTCATCAGGTGGTGGCGGTAATGAGTGTGCCGGTCTTAGTGCTGATGATTGCTACTCAGGTGCTACCGATGCTATAAGAGCTTTATGTAATGATTGTAGAAGAGCAGGATTTATATATTAAGAATATTTATAAAATATACTAAATCATGTTTTCTAAAGAAGAAAAGCTTAAGATAATAACAGATATGTTGCAACAGCACAAGACTTTGTCGCCACAGTTGTTTGACGATAATCTTGTGCTGTTGCCGTCTGTAAAAAGTAAGTTAATGTATGTTGCAGACTATATGCAAGATATGTATCTTCCTTGTTTTCCGAACACTCGTGTGGTTGATTTTATGTTAGTCGGTAGTTCTTGCGGTTATAACTATAATCCGGGCGGCGACTTAGATTTTTTTGTTATCATAGATAAAATATTTCCCGATAAACCTGATTTAGACTATAATATTTTAGGTAAAATAGCTCTGGTCTTAAATAAGAATGAATGGAAGCCTACAATATACAGTCATAAATTAGATATTGCGATAATGGAAGAGGACAATATAAAAAGCAAATGTCATAACAATTATTCGGTGTTAAGAGGAGAGTGGAATTCTGCTCCTGTCTACAAAGAGTTTGATTTTACTGCCGAAGAATTACATGAAGAATTTTTAAAAGCAGTTGAAAAAGTTAATCGCTATGTTGAAACGCTGGAAAAAGATAAACAGATGTATTTAACATTAGATGGTTGTGAACTTTTGCAAGATTATTTGCAGAAAATAAGAGATGCCGCATATAATTACGATATTGAATACGAATACAGTGTTGAGTATAATGTGTATCGTTTATTCAAAAGGCTTAAGGTTATTAGTCATTTTAATAAGTATATAACAGAATCGCTTAAACGATTGATAAGAACTAAAGGCGGGAAAAATGACTAAAGAAAAAATTTATATGAAAGACGTATTGCAAAGATTGTTGAATCCGAAAGAAGTTTTGGATGTTCGTTTATTTAATTATGACCAACAATTAAAGCCAGAAATAAGAGATTTTTTAATAAAGGAAGTAAAATTAAGATTGGGTTTATTGTTGGAGGAAATTGAAGGGCTTGAACTCTGTGACATATATTTGACCGGTTCAAGTGCAAGCTATTTCTATTATGAAAAATCTGATATAAATATTAGAGCGGATATAAGAAATGTATCATGTAAATATCTATCAAAAGAAAATGAATATTTAAGCCGATTTATGACCTCTTATTATTCAGGTGTATATGATAAACACGGTGTAATGCTGGGAAAACAAAACGTAGAAATAATGATATCATCAGGCATAGATGAACAACTGCCATTAGGTTTATATTCGGTATTAAATAATAAATGGATAATTGAGCCGCAAAAAGATATAACACAAGGCGCAGATGCCGTGGATATATATGCTGAATATGAAAGAAGATATTATAAGCTTCAAAACTATCTGAAAAACATGGAGGAAAATTCAGGACTAAATACATTGGTTGGAATCAATACTCTCAAAAAGATAGCTAAAGAAATAAAGGACAGCAGTAATTACAGCATAAAAAATTACATAATTTATAAAATGCTGAAATATGTAGGCATACTTGATAGTGTCGAAAAAGCGTATAATCAGTCTCTTAAAAAATTTCTCAGTTTGTCAGAATAAAAGCATATTTTGAAATAAATTTGAAATTTAAAAAACTGGTGCCGGTTATGTGACTCGAACACACGGGCTCTCTCATTACGAATGCGCTCGAGAAAATAAAAATCTTAATAAGATTTTTATAACGAGAGGTGAATTTTTGTTAGCTTTTGAGCTAATGATAATGACGCGAAAAAAGCGTTACAAAAAAAATGACCGTAGCGAGTTGGCGAACAAAGAGAGCCTATGAGCCAGAGATAGCAACGCAAATTTTCAAAATTTTTGAAAATTTATAAGTTCGGATGAATGCTTAAAAAACTGGTGCCGGTTATGTGACTCGAACACACGACCCACGCATTACGAATGCGTTGCTCTACCAACTGAGCTAAACCGGCACAACAGTCTTTAAAAAGCACAAACTGATAAAAAATGCAAGACTTATTTTTTAATTAACGAATTAAAATAAGTTTTGGTTATATTGAAAACAATTTTTAATCCGTAGTAACATATTGAAAATATTTGCTCAAACCATCTAAAAACCACTCTTAACGGGGCAATAAATATCCTGTAATGTTTGCTTAATTTAATAAAATAATCGTCGGTTGTTTTATCCAGTGTCCATAGATAAGTAAGAGGTATTTTAAAATTATTATCGCAATATTTTTTATAATCATATAAAAAATCGGCATAACGATATACTCCGCTGAGCCATATTCCTTTTAACCAATTTATATTTTTAGATACAAATTTATAAATTTCTTTTTGATTATATACTCCACATTCTTTATATCCGCAAACTATAACATTGGAAGCGAAAATTCGTCTTGATATTTCCATTTTATTTATTGAAAAGTCTTGCAAAGATTTCATATCGGCATCGTTAAAATAATGCTTAAAAAAAGACGAGGCAAAATATTGTTCGGGAGGGAATTGCCAACTCATCATACCTTCACAGTTGTGCATATTGTTTTGAGGAATTTTGAAAAATTTAGAAAAATGCGGTTCATCGGTAAGTGGTATATGGTTAAAATAAAGTTTGATATCATTAGTTAAACCAAAGCATAGCCAATCGCTTAAATAAAAAGGAGTTAAAATACGGTATTTGTCGGCAACATATTCAAATTTTCTGGTCCAGAGAGCATAAAAAATTACCCGATTTTCAAATACACAGAATTTTTTTTCTCTATAAGGGAAATTTGCAGCAATATCAGACAGGAGTTTATCGTTATCAAAAAATAAATCTGAACGGATTTTTAAGCAATATTTTCTTGATACTTTTTCCAATCCGGCTTTTGTGGTAGTTAAAATTCGATTGATGTTGTTATACGTATTTTCACATAAAAGAGTTGCTTTAGGGTCAGCGGAAGTAACCAAAATATCGAAGTCTAAATCTGCCACATTTTCATCTTCATAAGTTGAAAATATAATTTCAGCATACGGAAAATTTTTCCGCAAGCTGTCAAAACAATTTTTTGTATGTGTGGCAATGTTTTTTCCTTGAACAACAACAGACAAATCTTTTGAACTTATTTTTTTCATATTTTACCTCTTATAAATAATCTTTTATATTTGCATTACGAGGCAAACTGATGGCCAAACCCGAAGGATACGGATTCGTTGGAGCAAAATCGTTTATTATCACCCTTGTAGCATGATTTAAGCCTGTTAAAATTGCATAAGGGTATATACCTGCAGCATTTAGTATATCGCTTAATGGTTTTTTATACTCCTTTGTTCTTGATGTCGTAATGACAATTTGAGCCCCTTTTTGTTGTAAAGAAAGTAAAGCTTCAACATTTTCTTTTAATAATGTTTTATTGTTATCCCAATTTATTGAGCCGTATTTGCCTGAATTTTTTAGTATAACGCCATCAACATCAACAAAATATGTGCGATGATTTTTTTGTGCTTGCTGCCATTCGCTGATTGTCCCCCAGTCTTCTAAGCTGTGGGCCTTAATTAGAGTAAATATAACATTATTGCAAGTCAGCATATACGAAATAATATGACTGACGAACATTTCCCCTTGCACATTTTTTTGCATTAAAGCGTCATAAGATTTTATAAAATCGCCGGCATTTTCAAACATATAAACACCCAAGCAAATAAATTTTGAAACAACCTGTTTTTCAATTATGTCTTGAATAATATTTTGTTCATTTACAATTAAAAAGCTTTTTGCCGGAATATTGGAAATATCTCTATGTTGATTTAAGTCGCATCCGACAATCGAATTTGATATTTTTTCGGGCATATCAAAAGATACCTTATTGTCCGAATCTTTTATTACAAAAGAGCCTGTTATATTCATTTTTTTTAAGGTCAAATAAATTGTTTCACTGGCACTTTGCGTAAAATCTTCCAAAACACAAATTTTTACTTTTTTATTGTTTTCAAAAACCTGTTCTAAAATCAGCTTTGCCTCATATTTATCAA
>JBGVOY010000053.1:0-4570 GCA_045126755.1 Alphaproteobacteria bacterium
ATCTTATACTTAGATTGAGAACCTAAATTCCTTTCAAAAATATCTTTCATATTACCGACATCATCGACAGCCAAACGCAACCAATCAGGACGAACTTGCATTGTCTTCCATAAAAGATTCTTTTCGCCAAACAATTTCAAATTTTCGGCATTATCTTCAAAAGCATATTTGCGGGCATTTTCCTTATTCATACCTAATTCTTCAGCCTTATATAAAGCATTCAGAACCCATTTTGCCGTAACTCTTAACTTATTATTATTGGCAGCCACATAAGCATATACAGGTTTAGGAGAAAACTCTTCCGGTAACATGGTTAAATTTTTTCCCGGACTGTCAGATATTATATTTTGCAAAACCAGTCCTTGCATTGAAAATAACTCACATCGTTTAAGCAAAAACGCATTACGAGCCTTACGCAAAGATTTATACGGTAAAACACGAAGATTTAAGTCGTATTGTTTATTATATTTTTTCAATTCGGTAAAATTATCAGCTGTTGCGAATACACAAACTTTTTTGCCTTTAAATGCTTCCATGGATGTTGCATCTTCTTGCATATCTTTAGCGGCAAACATTTGTCTGTCATAATAAAGCAAACCGACCTCAGAACCTTTTTGCTTTGCTTCAACAGTTGCAGAATTAACATTATTACTTAACATAATATCAATTTTTCCGCTTGATAACGCATTGCCGATATCATGAGCTCTGACATCTACCATTTCAAATTTATCGCCTGTTCCGTAAATAGCCCAAGCAAACGCACGGCAAATATCGGCATCAAATCCTTTCCACGCACCATGTTCATCTTTATAAGCAAATGTGCTTGTGCTTAAATTACTTCCGCAACGAAAAACACCTTCCGCCGCCAAAGGTTTATCTGTTGCATTTACCTTGAGCGGTAATATGCAAGCCAAAAGTATTGCAAAACTAAATTTTAACTTCATTTTTTTAACCATTTTATGTTATACTACATTTATAAACAACATTATATGTTAGGAATCCTTAATGAATAGTAAGTCTTTAGTAAAAATAATTTTAATATCGCTGTTTTTTATTATTTTTTCACAAAATCTGCGCGCTGCCCCTGTTACAAATGCTGAGGCAACTGCTTGGGTGAATCAAACCGGCCATAAATTGATTGATGCTCTGTCCACATCCGATATAAGTGCAAAATATCAAATATTGGATAAAATGTTTTCTGAAGATATTGATACAAATTATATGGCTCGTTTTGTTATCGGAAAATATTGGAAAATCATGGATTCGGAACAACAAGAGCAATATATGGAATTATTTACTCGCTACGCATTGAGTGTTTACAAAAATTACCCGTTAGACTTTGACACTAATGGGCTCGATTTTGAAGTATTATCCGTTACACAAAACCAAAAATTCACAGATGTTGCCTGCTCTGTATCTTTACCGGAACAATTTGTTACCGAAAACGTTAAAAACATAAATGTAAAATTTAAGCTATCGCAAACAGATAATAAAATAAAAATCGTAGATGTAATATTAGCCGAAAGCAGTCTGCTAATGACCTATCGCAAACGTTTTTATACTATGATAGCAGATTTGGATGAAGAAATTTCATGGTTTTTGGAAGATTTTAATGATATGGTCGTTTCATCTGAAAAAACTGCAGAAGAAAAAGCACAATATTACTAAAGTAATTTAATTTTTAAGTTGAATTTGTGTGCTAAAGTCTATATTATGCCCTTAGTTTTTTAAAAGGATAGTATAGAAATGACAAACATAAAAGTAAGATTCGCACCCAGCCCAACAGGATATATGCACATAGGTAATATCCGAACTGCATTGTTTAACTGGCTTTGGGCTAAGAAAATGGGCGGAAAATTCATGCTCCGTATAGACGACACCGATTCTGCCCGTTCAAAAAAAGAATATGAAGACTATTTACGAGATAGTCTCAAATGGTTGGGGTTAACTTGGGAAGAAGAAGCACGTCAATCTGCTCGCTTTGAACGCTATAATGAGGTAACTCAAAAACTCATTCAAGAAGGACGTATTTACCCTTGTTATGAAACAGCCGAAGAGCTGGAATTTAAGCGCAAACGTGCCATGAATAAAGGTCTGCCCCCAATTTATGACAGACAAGCATTAAACTATACTGCCGAAGATATTAAAAATTTTGAAGCAGAAGGCAGAAAACCTCATTATCGTTTCAAACTGATTAACGGCGAAATATCTTGGAATGACGTTGTTAGAGGCATGGTAAAATACGAAGCTCAAAACTTAAGTGACCCGATTATCATTCGTGAAGACGGCTCATACTTATACCATCTGCCATCCGTAATTGATGATTGTGATTTCGGCATTACACATATTGTTCGCGGAGAAGATCATGTTACCAATACAGCTTCTCAAATTCAGATGTTTGAAGCCATTGGCGGTATTGTTCCTACCTTTGCTCACCTGCCTTTATTGACCGGCAAAGAAGGTAAACTTTCAAAACGTTTAGGAAGTTTGGGCGTTAAAGATTTAAAAGATGCCGGTGTTGAAAATATGACTATATGTTCATTTTTAGCAAAACTCGGAACTTCAGAAGCTATTGAGCCGTTTTACAGCTTACAAGATTTAGCTCAATCTTTAGATTTTAGCAAGATAGGTCGTGCTCAGCCAAAATTTGATGAAGAAGAATTAAAACATTTTAACATCAAATATATCCACAATTTGCCTTATGAAAATGTTAATAAAAGAGTTGACGTCGATGAAAGTTTTTGGCTTAAAATAAGAGCAAATTTAGAAAAAGTTGATGATTACAAAATCTGGAATGAAATTTGCAACGCCGAAATAACTCCGATTATTGAAGATAAGAGTTTTACTGAACAAGCTGCAAAATTATTACCTTTAGATAATTGGGATGAAAATACTTTTTCTACTTGGATAAATGAAGTAAAAAATAAAACAGGGAAAAAGGGGAAAGAACTGTTCCACCCGATTCGCTTGGCTCTTACCGGTCAAGAAAACGGTCCCGAATTAAAGGTTTTGTTGCCGCTAATCGGATATGAAAAAGCAATTAAACGACTAAATGCAATTAAAGCATAATAAGGAAAACTTCAATGACAGAGATATACTTACATAACACTTTAAAACAACGCAAAGAAAAATTTACTCCTATAGATGAAAAAAATGTGCGTTTATATGTGTGCGGTCCTACCGTATACGATAGAGCACACCTTGGCAATGCAAAAACATCTGTTGTTTTTGATGTAATGTATCGTATGCTCTGTCAAGCTTACGGAAAAGACTGCGTTACTTATGTTTCGAACATTACTGATGTTGATGATAAAATTTTAAATAAACATCAACAAACCGGAAAGCCTATCCGAGAAATTACCGAACAAACATATAACTGGTATATTGAAGATATGGCAAAGCTTAATGTATTAGCCCCCAATCATCGCCCCAGAGCAACAGAGTATATTTCTGAGATGATTGAAATTGTAAAACTTTTGCTTAAAAACGGCCATGCTTATGAATCTGAAGGACATGTGTTATTTGACACACAATCTATGAAGAACTACGGATACTTATCCGGTCGTTCATTAAAAGAAATGTTAGCGGGCGCTCGTATTGAAGTTGCCGATTACAAGAAAAATCCGGCAGACTTTATTTTATGGAAACCATCTGCTGATAATCAACCCGGATGGGACAGCCCTTGGGGTTTTGGTCGTCCCGGTTGGCACCTTGAATGTTCTGCCATGAGTTCAAAGCTTTTGGGTAACGACTTTGACATTCATGGTGGCGGTTCGGACCTTATTTTCCCACACCATGAAAACGAATGTGCTCAGTCTACCTGTGCTTTTAAAGGTTCGTCATTTGCTCATTATTGGGTTCATGCCGGAATGCTTATGGTAGATGGAGTAAAAATGTCAAAATCGTTGGGCAATTTTCATAATGTAGATGAAATAATTTCGAAATATCCGGCCGAAGCACTACGTTTATTGTTTTTGACTACTCACTATCATCAACCGTTTAACTTTACATTTGCCGGAATTGAACAAGCAAAAGCTGTATTAGATAAATTTTATAATGCCTTACTAAAAAATAAAGACATTAAAGCAAAAAAGGTAAATGCAAATCAAAAATTGATAGATGCGTTAAGAGATGACTTAAACACGCCGCTCGCAATTACGGTTTTACACGAAATTGTTGCGAACTTAAACAAAGCACAAACAGATGATGAAAAGGCTCATTTTAAAGGCGAGTTAATTGCCGGAGCCGAACTTTTAGGTTTATTATATCAAGAACCGGAAATGTGGTTTAAGGGTAACAATTCAGAAGATGAAGATGCTAAAATACAAGAACTTATCGATGCTCGCATAGAAGCCAAAAAGAATAAAGATTGGGCATTAGCCGATAAAATCAGAAACGATTTGAAAGAACAGGGTATTGTGCTTGAAGATACACCTAACGGCACGACTTGGAAAAGAGTATAGTCTAAAAGGAGCTTTACATTGAAAACTAATTCAAAAGGCATAAAAATATACGAAAAATCAGATTTTGAGGGCATGAGAAAAGCCGGCAAACTTGCTGCCGAATGTCT
>JBGVOY010000054.1:0-23444 GCA_045126755.1 Alphaproteobacteria bacterium
TATGGATGTATCAACAATGGCTCTTCCGGTTAATATGTTGCGACCGATTAAAGCCTGATAATCAAAATCTTCACGTTCGGCCAATGTAAATTCGGATTGGAATTTTTCTCCGCCGAAACTGACATCCATTAAAACTTTAACTCTGCTCTCGTGTTCTTCGGCACGTGTAATGCGAACACGTTTGTAAATTTGTTTTTCAAAGTTGTGTGTTTCTCCGCTTCTGCGGTTGGTAATCGTAAAAGAAACCCATTTTTCTCCATCTCGTTCAAAACGTTTTAAGTTTGTAACATCAATGGAAGATGTTGTGGCTCCTGTATCAATACGAGCATAAAAAGCTGATTTCATCGGTAACATATAAATAGGTTCTATTGCACCGATAATGTTGGTTATACGGGGTTTGTGTTCAACTTTGACTGTTTTTTGAGTGTGCGGAACAATAGATGGAATAAGCGAGGGTATTTCTTTTTCGGCGCATCCGCATATTGCCGAAATTAAAGTAAAAGTAAACAATATTTTTTTTAGTGCAGTCATTGTTTTTTCCATAATTTTATATCCATTTGCGATTTAATATTATTTATGAGTGCTTGTAAAGAAAAATATAAAAATAAGTCAAAAAAAACTTGCAAGCATTGCCATAAATGTGATACATTATGTCTAGAAAGGAAAAATAAAGTGCAGAGCATAAGGGAAAGAATAGCTAAAATGAAAAATAGGAGAAGTTCTCCTAAGGTTACTTATGCAAAGTATCAAAAATTTCCGGATGCTACACGAGAAAAAGCCAAAAAAACCGGATTAGGCCTGAAAAGGCTTGTGCTTGTGTTGGCTGTCGTAGGATGTTCTGTAGTGCATGCCGGTTTTAATAATTCGGAACCGAGTTCCATAACGGTTAAAGTAATGCAAGATACCGATATACAAAAAAAGGTAATGTGTAATAACATTCAAGAAATAGTTGAATTTAAAACCGAAAATTTACAAAAAGACATTTTATCAAATGTTGATAGCTTGCAAAGATGGATTATACAAGCCCAAAAAACCGGAACTAAGAATAAAAATAAAGTCGTAAAGAAAATATTAGATGAAGTTTTTCCCAGAGGCGGATTACCCGGTTCTACACATTATTGCGTGGCCGGAGCAGCCAAAGCTCGACTGATGTGCAATGATTCGACTTTAAATGCAATTATGCCTGATCCGGCAAAGCTTCCGAAAGAATATGGTTTTGCAAGTTCTCCCAATGTTTCATGCCCGTTTATGCGTCAGTATTTTAAAAACACTTTAGGCGAAAATTATGCTCAAAGAGGTGATAATAATTTTAATGCGGTTGTAAATTCTTTGGAGGCAGGGGACATTATAACATTAAAATCTTCCAGAAATACCTCAAGCGGAGAGCATTGTGTTACGGTTGCAGGACCACTGCAAGAAGATGGAACAATTCCGGTTAAGAGCCTTAACACTGAAGATAATTATAATATATATCCTAAACAAATAGTTGGTGCCGCTAAGCTAATTGCTCAATACAGAAAAGAATTGACCAATTATTTAACGGCAGAGTATGAAAAGAGTTATGAGCTTTTCGGACTTGAACGCAAACTGGCAGACGCAAAAGATATAAGCTCATCCAGTAAGGTCTATGCGTCAAGAATGCTTGCAAAAGCCGGACGTTTATAAGAATAGTGTCAATCTTAAAGAAACAGCGCTTCCGTAGTCAGACTTCTGATTTAATGACGGGTTAATGTAAAACTGTATATCAGGTGTAATCGTTGCCCATTTTGATAATCCCCAAGCCCAATAAGCTTCAATTACTTGTTCAGCATCGTGCGAAAGAGGTTCGCCTACAGCTTCTTCGTTGATTTTGTTATAAGCATACGCAAGACCTATTTGGTCAAGTTCGTTTCTGCCTAAAGGATTAAGCCTTACAATACCGGCAGACCACGATTGTTCTATGGTATCCATATGTCCGGATGTTCCGTTTACTCTTCCGAAAATGTTCCATTTTTCGCCGATGTTTTGAGATAAGTTTATTGACCAACCGTTTGTGGTTTGAGGTTGTAGTTTCACATTAGGTTGATTATATAGCAACACTGAAAATTCAGCCTCACCTAATTTATTTGTAGGAGAATATTGCGCTTGAACGAAGGTTGTAAAATGTCCATCACTTAAATCGTTTACTCTGACACTTACCGCATCAACATTGCTGGCATCTTGAGCACCTATTGCAAAGCTCCAATCGGAATTAGGCGTAATCTGAACAAACGCACCGACACCCGCAATCGAATAAGTTGAAGAAGCGTTTTGTGATAAAGCATAGTTAATAAAGTTTACTTGTTGATTTGAATTATATTCGGAGCCGTCAAAATTATAGATTGGATATTGTCCTAAACCTAAAGTCAGCCAATCAAATTTTCCGCCGAATTGATAGGTATAATAAAGTTCGTTAAATTCGTTTGCATTATCGCTGTAATCGTTAATATCGTCTACTACTCCCATACGGCTTCCTATGTCAGAAGCATCATGATTACCGTAGCGGATTATTGTGTATGCCATATTTAAGGTTCCTGTTCCATATTCATTTTTATGAGTGGTCCAAGATAAATAAGGATAAACATAAAGTTGTGCGGCATTATATTTTCCGCTTGGTGCTCCTCTTTGCGGCATAAAGGAAATATCAATTCCATAATCTATGCCATAATTTTTATTAAGCCAATATTTAAACATTGAATAATCTGTTCCGAGCGAACGAGCATCAACATTATAAGAGCAGATTAAGGCGCAAAATAAAGCAAATATTGTAATTTTTTTCATTTCTAATCTCCATTTTAATAAAAGTTTTCTAATATTTAATATTAAAAACCTGAAAAAAAAGGGGGTGTAAAATTTTGCAAAGTTGATTAAAAAAACTTGTAAGAAAATATAAAGTCGTCTAAAGTAAGAAAAAAACAAGGAAAATTAAATGATAGCAAAACTCAAAGGTATTGTAGACAGTATATTTGAAGATAACTGCATAATCGATGTAAATGGGGTAGGATATCTTGTATCTGCTTCATCGAAAACACTGGGCCGCTTAAATAAAGGAACAGAAGTTTCTTTACTCGTAGAAACCGTTGTCAGAGAAGACAGTATTTCTCTGTTTGGTTTTTATGATGCGTGGGAAAAAGAATGGTTTAATACATTAACAAAAGTTCAAGGCGTGGGAGCAAAGGTATGTTTAAGTATTTTATCTGCCTTAACACCTTCTCAGCTTGCGCAGGCCGTTTCGGCTCAAGATAAAAGCTCGTTTTTAAGAGCATCCGGCGTGGGGCCGAAATTAGCCGCCCGTTTGGTTACCGAATTAAAAGATAAGATTGTTACCGTTCCTGTGGGAGAAGTTACATTTGCAGATATGCAAAATACGGAGCCGACAGAAAATGTTGTTGCGCTTTGTTCCGATAATGCGATGGAAGATGTTATATCGGCACTGGTTAATTTAGGATATCAACGTATGGAGGCATATAAGGTAGCAGTTAAAGTTTATGAAAATAATGCTTCTAAATCATTATCCGAACTTATAAGACTTTCATTAAAAGAATTTGCCGGAAAGGATTTTTAAGATATGCAACAAGAAAGAATAGTCAGCCCTCATCCTTTACCTGAAGATGAAAGAAACAATATCAGCGCTCCCGTTAACACAAGACCGCAAGCTTTGTCGGACTTTGTCGGACAAAGCGCAGTATGTCAAAACTTAAAAGTGTTTATTGAAGCAGCAAAACAAAGAAATGAAGCGCTTGACCACGTATTGCTTTTTGGTCCTCCGGGATTGGGAAAAACAACACTTGCTTCAATTATTGCAAAAGAATTGGGAGTGGGTTTTAGGGCAACTTCAGCACCTATGATTACAAAATCCGGCGATTTAGCTGCCATACTTACCAATTTAGAACCGAACGATGTTTTATTTATTGATGAAATACATCGCTTAAATCCGGCAATAGAAGAAGTTTTATATTCGGCTATGGAAGATTTTCAGCTTGATTTAATAATAGGAGAGGGACCGTCTGCTCGTTCGGTCAGAATAGATTTGCAACCGTTTACGCTAGTCGGCGCAACAACTCGCTCCGGACTATTATCGACACCGCTTCGTGAACGATTCGGCATACCTTTAAGGCTTGATTTTTATAATCATGAAGAGTTGAAGCAAATTGTTTTAAGAGGAGCCGCAATTTTAGGAATGCCTATTTCCGAAAAAGGTGCTCTAGAGGTTGCAAAACGTTCACGCGGAACACCTCGTGTTGCCGGAAGATTGTTACGTCGTGTGCGTGATTTCGGTGCTGTATCGGGAGGTCAAGAGATAGATAACACTTTAGCGGATATGGCTTTAAGACGTTTGGATGTTGATAACTACGGTTTGGATAATTTTGACCGACGCTACTTAAATTGTATTGCCGTAAATTATGGCGGAGGTCCGGTTGGAGCAGATACGATTGCAGCCGCACTTTCGGAAGAAAGAGATACAATAGAAGAAGTTATTGAGCCCTTTTTATTAAAACTAGGTTTTATCCAAAGAACACCACGAGGTCGTATAATTTCTGATTTAGGCTGTCAATATATGGGAATTGCTAAACCAAAAATTAAAAAAGATAATACGCAATTTGATTTATTATCAAACATAGAAAGAGAAAAAAATGAGTTATGATGCAGATATGCCAAAAGGCAAAATAATTGGTTCAAAATTTGTATTTCCGGTTCGGATATATTATGAAGATACTGATGCAGGAGGTGTGGTATATTATGCCAACTATTTGAAGTTTACCGAGAGAGCAAGAACAGAATTCTTGCGCCATATCGGTTTCGGTAATCAGCAAGAAATATTGGCTCAAGACAGATTCGCATTTATGGTTCGTCATGTTGAGGCCGATTACAGAGCCCCTGCAGTGTTGGACGATTTATTGCACGTTACTTGTGAAACTGTTGAACAAACAGGTGCTACGGTAACACTTTTACAGCAAATAATACGCGGTGAAGATGTTTTGGTTGAGGTAAAAGTAAAGGCCGTATATGTAAACTTAGAAAAAAGAAGACCTATGCGTATGCCGAAAGATTTAATAGAAAAAATGAAACTTATTGATTGATAACAGCTTAATATATTTTTAGGTTGAAAAATCAAAAAATATTTGTTAAAATAAATTATGGTTATCGTAATAAAGGAGTGCATTTTTATGTGGTTTTTAGCAGGTTTATTTTTATTTATATCATATCCGGTTGAAGCATCTTTGTGTGTTGAAGATAACGTGCTTAAATGTGCAGATTTGGGATATACTCAAAATTCGTGTCCCTACGGAGGTGTTGCTTGCCAATATGATACAACATTGTGGTACTGTGCAAAGTGGACTTGTGCTGACGGCAGATTATATACCGCAGATAACAAACCCGCCGGTAAGGAGTGTGTAGAAACCGCATATAAAGGGCTTACTTGTTACGAGTGTAAATAATCAATGAAATATAAAAATAATGCTCGATATTTTTCGAGCATTATTTTTTTGTATGTTTAAAGCGGGGAACAGATATCTTTAAGCCACTTAACCAACACTTTATCCAGATACGGAGCTAAACAATCTATAACCTCTTTATGATAATTGTTTAGCCAGTTCCGTTCCTCGCTGCTTAAAAGATATGTATTGATTAAACGTTTATCAATAGGCACAACGGTTAGGTTTTTAAATTTCAGAAAATCAGAATTCGGGCATTTATCAACATAAACCATATTTTCTATTCTGATACCAAACTCGTTTTCTTTGTAATAGCCGGGTTCAATAGATGTAATATAACCTGTTTCAACCTTTTTATTGTTTGTAGAGCTTAAGCCAAACGGCGATTCGTGAACATTTGAAAAATGTCCGACACTATGACCTGTTCCATGACCATAATCTTTATTATAGCGCCATAGCGAGCTTCGGCATATTGCATCAAGCGATGATGCGGAAGTATTTTGAGGAAATGTTAAAGAAGATAATCCTATATGCGATTTCAAAACTTGTGTAAAAGCATCTTTTATTTCATCTGAAGGATTACCGATGGCGATGGTTCTTGTAACATCGGTTGTCCCGTCATAATATTGTGCTCCGCTGTCAAGAAGTAAAACAGAATTTTCTTGCATAATTGAGCAATTTTTGGGATTAGGAGCATAGTGAACAATGGCTGCATTTGATGCAGTTGCTGCGATGGTTGAAAAACTATCGGAAAAATATAGTTCATTTTCCATACGAAATGATTTTAGTTTTTCAACTATATCATATTCTGTTTTGCCGGTATAATTTGTTTCAAACCAATGCAAAAATTTAACTAATGCGACACCATCTCTGATATGTGCATTTTTAAATCCGTTAAGTTCGGTGGTGTTTTTGCATAATTTAAATTCGGTAATCGGGTTAAAGCCCTTAGTGTCAATTTTAACGTTTTTAGGAACAAAACTTAAAAGTTTTTGCGGGGTAAAATTTCTTTCTATTAAAATCATCTGATTTGCATATTTTTTAAGTTCTTCATAAAGAACAGACATCGGATGGATATTTTCACAATTATATCCGTCGGCAAAAATTTTTAAATTGCCGGTTTTAGATAATAAAGCATAGGCTCGTAAAACCGGTGTGTGTTCTAAATCATCAGAACGCAGATTTGTTATCCACGAAACTTCTTCGGCAGAAGTTATCAGCATGGCGGCATATTTTTTCGGTAGCAAACCGGCAACCTCAGATGCCTTTTCTTGTGATGTTTTTCCGCAGTATTTTAAGTCGTGTTCAAAAATATTGTTGCTTCTTATAACAATGTTTTCAATCAACGATTCGTTTTCTTGCATATTAAAGCCTTTTTTAGCAAAAAAATCCCAATCGTAGACACTAATGCACCAAGGATTGCAAGTAAGCGATGATATATTTTCTTCTTTTAATATATCGGCAATCGTCGGAGTAAAAGATTTAACATCGACAACTTCAATTTTTTCGGGGTTCGTTTCTAAACGGGCTTGTATGGAATATCGACTGTCAACAAAAAGCCATGCCTTGTTCGGTGTAACAAGCAAATACCCTTGCGAACCGCTAAAACCGCTCAATGATAATAAATTATTTTCTTGTGTTTTAACATCTTGATTAAGATACATATTCTTTTTTGAAACTAAAAAGGCTTCAATATTGTTACTTTTTAGGTGTTGTTGAAAGTCTTCCAAAATCATTATTTTTTCTCCATTAAAACCGCAAACCAGTTATCAATATTGTATTTTTTTACCACGGTTAAACCTTGTTTTATATGTTCATTTATTACCCAGTCAACTTGGTCTTCTACAAAACCTGATAATACACAATATCCGCCTTTTTTAAGGTGTTGATATAAACAAGGAGCCATCTCGATTAAAGGACGAGCCAAAATATTGGATAAAATAATATCATAAGGAGCATTTTGTTTTACAAGTTCAGAATTGTAACCGTCGCTTTGCGCTATATTTAAAAATTGTTCCAAGTTATTATCAAAAGCATTTTGTGTGGTGACTTTAACGGATTCGTCATCAATATCGACGGCTGTAATTATCGGATTATCTTTTCCCCAGATTTTAGCGCAGGCTAAAGCCAATATTCCGGACCCTGTTCCCATATCTAAAATATTCTGATGTTTTACCTGTGCTTTGTTTAGGTCGCTGATTGCATTTAAGCAAGATTTTGTGGTCTGATGTCCCGAGCCGAAAGCGGTTGCGGCATAAATCATAACTGAAGGTTTATCGGTAATCGGAGCTTGCTTTTCATGTATACCGTAAATTAAAAAGTCATCAGTTTCTATCGGGTCAAATTTTATTACATTTTCCGTTAGCCAATTTTTGTTTTTTAATACTTCAATTTCAAATGTCGGAAGTTTGATGTTTGCTGCTTCGGCGGCAGATAAAAAGTCATTTTCATTAAAATCAAGACCTGCATAACCTACATATTGTTCTTTGCCGTCATCTGTGTAGTTAATTGCATTGACTTCAAAATATTCATCCAGAAAAAACATTAAATCTTCATCTGTTTCTTCTTGGGGTTCAAAAGTTATAATTGTGCAACTTGATAAATTATTATTCATATTTTTCTCGTTTGTTATCTTTTTGTTTACTAAATTTGTTTTATAGTTTATACATAAAAGTGTTTAAACATCAATTAAAGAGATTAACGTTATGAAAAAATTTACAGCTTTACTACCGATTTTAATGCTTAGTGCTTGTGTATATGCAGGCAACGTAGATATTTTAGCCAGCCGCAAAGCTCCATTTAAAGTATGGCAAACAGAAAAAGTTTTTTACTATGACAGAAATACGGGTGAAGAATTTTTATCTGAAAGTAAAACCATTACAGAAGAAAAAATTGAAAAGAATGTATTGTTGGTAACATCTGTCGGTAAACCGATGGTATCAAGCAAAACATACAGAACAGATTTTTACAGTGTTGAAAACGTTCAAGTAAATAAAAATGCTATTATGAGCTCAACATATACACCTGTAAAAATCAGAAAGAATGCTGATTTTGAAGCGTTTGGCGAAGTAAAATTCAATAATGAAACATATATGTTGGTTCGCCAAGATGACAGTAATGACATTTTGCTTGTAAACGATCAGGGTAAAATCTTTAATAAGATAGGTCGTATGGTTGATGACAGAATAGCCGTTCTGGATGTTGACTTTGTGGTTGAACCTAACGATGTTGTTATGACACCTGTTATAAATACTCGCACTGAAGTTTCTGAAGTGTTGGAAGGTTTTGAGTTGATTTATAATGGTATTGAAGATCAAAAAATGAAATTTACATACAGATTGCTCGGTGATATGGAAGCAGAAGACTTGTTTGTGTTCCCGCTTGATAGTTCTGTTATCAATATCAATGATATAAAAATCAATGTCATTGATGCAGGATATAATCAAATTGAGTATATTTTACTCTAATCTGTTTGATAGGATAAGAACCCGACTTTGATGTCGGGTTTTTTTATACCTATTATTTATTTAAATAAAAAGCCAAAGGCATATATTCTTTAAAAAGGAGGATTATATGCGATTTATAAAACCTAAAGATTTAACGGCAGAATCACTTATTTTGGATGTAAGAGATTTTGAAGAGCATGAGGAAGAAAGCCTTGCATTTAATCATGAATGGGAGCCTTTAAGAACATTAAAGCCGGAAATTTTCATAAAAAAGCATCATCTTGACGGCAAACAGACCATAAATATAATTTGTTCGTCCGGCGGACGTTCTTCGCAAGCAGCACAAATGTTTGAAAAAAGCGGATACGACAACGTTGCGGTAGTAATCGGAGGTATAATAGAAGCAGACTATGAAGGGATACCGATTGTGCGCAATTAAAAAGTTGCTTTGAAAATTCAATTATTTATGTTATCACTTACAAAAAGGAGATAATGCAAATGCCTGATTGGAGTGAAGAAAATAAATTTACCGGAATAATTGCCGGTGTTGATGAAGCGGGACGTGGTCCTTGGGCAGGTCCGGTGGTTGCAGGTGCGGTAATTTTTTTAACCCGAAATGTAAATCCTGTTTTATTAGCCTCTCTTAACGATTCAAAAAAATTAAGCGCAAAAAAAAGAGAAGAATTATACAGCCTGATAATAAATGAAAGCGAAAAAGGTAATTTGTGTTACGGAATAGGGCAGTCAAGCGCTACGGAAATTGATGAAAAAAATATTTTGCAAGCCACATTTAATGCGATGCGCCGTGCCGTAGAAAGTTTATCGGTAAAGCCGGACGTTGCACTGATTGACGGAAACCAAACTCCTAAACCATTTAATTGTGAAACAAAAACTGTAATCAAAGGCGATTCTATATCTTTATCAATTTCGGCAGCTTCAATTATGGCAAAGGTGTATCGAGATAATTTAATGAAAGAATTAGCAAAAGAGTATCCTCAATACGGTTTTGAAAAAAATGCCGGCTACGGAACAAAAGTTCACATTGAAGCCCTAAACAAATACGGAATATGTAAAGAGCACAGAAAAACGTATAAGCCAATTTTAGAGATTATAAATAAGGCTACTTAGCTTTGCTTTCTCTATCTTTATTGATAATATCAAAAACTTTTTGAGCTTCAATTTTGGCTTGTTCGGGCGATTTGCCTCGAATGCGTTTTGCTGCTTCTAAATCTTGCTGACTGATACCGTCTTGGAACATTTTTCTGGAGGCAAGTCTGTGCAGGCGATCTCTTACCGTTGTCATTTCTTTGGAAATTTTTATCGGTGTCGGTGCTAATTTGACGGACTGTGTTTCTTCAGATATAACCCTGTCTGAAAAAAACTTAATATATTCTTTTCTGGTTTGCTCATCGGTTAAATCGTATGTTTTTATTGTGCTGGTTTTATCTTCAACTGAGTGTCTTCCAATATCAACTGCTTGATAAGCACCTATTTTTTCAATTTCATCAGGGTCGTGAGTGATATAAATGATGGTCTTACCTTGTAACGATTTCAGATGATTTACGATTTTATCCGACATTTTTTCATCAACACCTGATGTCGGTTCATCTAAAATCATAATGGGAGAATCTTTAATCAAAGCCTGAGCCAAGCCGATACGAGTTTGTTCACCGCCGGATAATGAAATTCCCGAAGATAAAGTTTTCGTTTCATCTATTGTTCCGTTTTCACCATTACCGATTCCTAAAAGTGCTTTTATTTTTTTTACTTTTTCTTCATCAGCATTAGGGTTGCCAAGGCGAATATATTCATCAATAGTGCATTCTATAAGTTCCGGTCGTTGAAATGATATGGCAATATTATCCATAGGTGCGCAAGGGGCTAAATCAGTATAATTTTGGCCTTCAAAATTATTGTTTTTATCAACGGTTCCGATTCGTATTTGACCGGATGTAACATTATCTGCGTGTAATAAAAGCTCTGTTAATGTGCTTTTTCCTGCTCCGCTGGCACCGCTTAATATAGTTATTCCGGGTTCAAAGCGAACGATACCGCTTGAGGTAAACAATTCTTTTTCTTCTCTTTTTCCCGTATCCGGACCGGATTTTATACGATGCTTATAAGCAATATTCTCAAGACTGATAACATTTGCGTTACTTTTTACTTTTTCGTTTCCGAATACAAAGTCCTTAAATTTTGTTTTAAATTTGCGATATGTCATGGCAAATGTATCTATGTATTCTTTTTTGCCGAAATACGATGACCCAATCTGATTAACCGCAGATGAAGTTGCAATAACACCTGCCGTAACCATTACCGTCGCGGGTAAGGACAATCCTAAAGCAGTTGCGGCGGCAATAGTTGCCGAGCCTACTGCTATACTGTATAATGATTGAGCTATATTGTATTTTAAGATTTTTTTTGCGAATTTTTTTATAGATTGTAACGCTTTGTTTTGGCGTTTTTTAAGCCCGTCTCTTGCAAACTCCTGAGCATTAACGGCTTCAATCATATTAGAGTTCGGATACATTTGTCTTGAATATGCGTCAACGTCCTTTTGAGCATTATCAATTTCGTCTTTTAAATCTACTTTATGTGTTGTTAAACGCTTGTTCAAAAAGTATGGAACTATGGATGAGCCTGACGCTCCGATAGCAACACCTGCAGCAATCAGAGGGGCCGCAGTAATACCGGAACTTGCTATGGCAATACTTGTTAATCCGATTCCTACGGCAGCTTTTACAATGGCTTTCACCATTCTGGCATTCTGAAAAGCATAGTTTGCAGCCGACCTGCTCAAAGTATCTGCATATCGATTCGTTTCTTCCGGATTCATACTTTTTCGTTCGGCACGAGATCTTTTATCAAAATCGGAATGTAGTTCTAAATCGGTGCTTTGTTTAATTTTCCGTCCCAGATAAGTATGTATAACTTCGGTGGCTAAGCCGGAAAGAGAAGTTCCGGCGCTGGTATATATTGAAGCAGACAGAAGAGCTTTTTTTGATGAAGAAAATCTGGAAATGATGCTGTCACCGGTAGTTAAAATACTGTCAATCGCAGCAAGAAGATAGATAGTTTGCTTATCTTTGTTAACTATCTTTTTTATGTAAGCTTTTGCTTCTTCTCTTTCTTCCTTTGAAAGATGTATTTTTCCGACTTTTTCTGCCATATTAAATAACCCTTTGTTACATAATAAGTCAAAAAAGGCGTTTTGTCAATCGTGAGTATAAAAAAAAGCCCCGTAAAAAACGGGGCTAAGCGAGTATGTTATGTCAAAATCTTAATTTTCTAAAGCACGTCTTAAATCATCAACATTTTCGGCTAAAGACGTATCTTCGACAATAAGCTCTTCAACCTTTCTGACTGCGTGCATAACGGTAGTATGATCACGATCAAACTTACGACCTATTTCCGGTAAAGAACGAGATGTAAGTTGCTTTGCTAAATACATTGCAATTTGACGAGGTCTGGCAACTGTGCGAGCTCTGCGAGATGATTGCAACTCTTTAACGGAGATATTAAAATATTCTGCAACTTTTTTCTGTATTTCATCGATAGTAGTTTTTCTATCGATTGAACGAAGCATATCTTTTAATACATCTTGAGTCATATCTAAAGTGATTTCTTTGTTTGACAACAACTGTGAATGAGCGGCGATTCTGCGAAGTGAACCTTCCAGTTCTCTGATATTGGAAGTTATTTTCTGTGCTAAAAATTCAGCTACTTTTTCCGGAAGCTCAACACCCATCTGACGAGCTTTATTATTTAATATACCCATTCTTAAGTCAAAATCAGTAGGATGAATATCGGCAACCAATCCGCTGTTTAAGCGAGATTTTAAGCGAGCCTCGATTCCCTCTAAATCTGAAGGCGATTTATCAGCAGAAATAATAATTCTGCGACCTTCTTCAATTAGAGAATTAAAAGTATAAAAGAACTCTTCTTGTGTCGATTCTTTATTGCTCATAAACTGAACATCATCTACCATCAACACATCAACTGAACGAAATTGCTCTTTAAATGCTGTTGTATCACGATAGCGTAATGCCTTAACAAACTTGTATAAAAACTGTTCTGCAGACAGATAAATTACATTACGACTCGGATCTTGTTTGCGAATATGCCAAGCAATAGCGTGCATAAGGTGAGTTTTTCCAAGTCCTACACCCGAATATAAAAACAACGGATTAAAAGAAACGTTTTTGGATTCGGCAATTTTTCTTGCGGCGGCATAAGCAAACTCATTTGTCTTTCCTACAACAAAAGTATCAAATGTATATGCCGGATTTAGCGGAGCCGAAAGCTGTGAGCATCCTTCAGGACGGACATATTCATTAAAATTGGCAACATTTTCATAATTGCTGGAGTATAAATTTTGCGGAGTAGGGGTAGAAGATATTTTTTTCAATAAAGAAGTATCCGGACAAGAACGATTTACTGAAGAATTTACCGTTTGAACAATGAAATTAACTTTTTTAATTTCCGGATTTTTATTTTCCCAAATCTTGTGGATTCTGTCGGAATAGTGAGTTATAACCCAGTTCTTCATAAAAGCGGTCGGAACACAAATATTCATAACACCGTCATTAAATGAGCCGACGCTTAAAGGTTTTAACCAACTGTCAAAAGCTGTTTCGCCAAACTCTAACTTTAATTGACTGCAAATTTGTCCCCATTGATCATATACGGAGCCTTCATTATTTATTATTGCTTCTTCAGCCATACCTACTTCCTTTTATTTAAATTGATACAAATTGTTTTTATAAAAGTCGATACTAACTCTTAAAGTGAATCTGATACTAAACATAAAAAAACAAAAAACAATAGAACATTTTTAGAACATTGCAATTATTTTTCTTGACACATATTTTCTGCAGAGTCGTGCAGATTCGCTTATGTCTGAATAAAATAAAAGACACGAAAACACAGCCAAATTGACTGATTTTCGTGTCTTTAAAAGTCTGCTAAAAATAAATTAGAGAGCTTTAATTTTTTGAGCTAAACGAGAAACTGTGCGTGAAGCCATATTTTTATGGAAAACACCTTTTTGAGCAGCGCGCATCAATTCGCATTCAGCAACTCTTAAAGCTGTTGATGCTTCTTCTTTATTACCGCCGGCTATCAAAGCTTCAACTTTTTTAACAAAAGTTCTTACACGGCTTCTTCTCATGCCGTTAATAACACTGCGTTTATCGTTTCTTCTAATTCTCGTTTTTGCCGATTTATGATTGGCCATATTCTTTCATCCTATTTATTGGTTAATTACAAAATATATTCTGGTATGCTTTATAGCCGTTAGAAGAACGTAAAGTCAACAATAATTTTAAAAAAAAGTAAAAATTTTACATTTAATTATCATAAAAGCGTGGCAGATAAACGATTCTTTGGCTATTTTTGTAATGTTTCACAATAAAATGTTGAACGACCGCCTTGTTTTATTTTGCGGATTCCTTTTGTCTTTATTATATCGCAGATGCAATTCGGACATCTTTGACCTGTTTTATTGTAAACACAATGCTGATTTTGAAAATAACCTGTTGAGCCATCAGGTCTGATATAATCTTTTAATGTTGATCCGCCGGCTTTAATTGCTTTTTCAAGGACGTTTCGTATGGCAGTAATAAGCGATTCGCACTCTTGATATGTAATATCTTTCGATTCTCTTACCGGCGATATTCCGGAAATATAGAGAGCTTCCGAAGCATAAATGTTGCCGATTCCGTTTATGATTTTCTGATCAAGTAAAGCAATTTTTATTACCGTTTTTATTTTGCGTAGTTTATCAAACAGATATTGAGCCGTTAATTGTTTATCGAAAGGGTCTATGCCGATATTCTTAAAAAAAGGATGCTTGCTAAGATTTTTTGATTCTGTTACATCAACCAAACCGAAGCGCCTTGCATCGTTATAAATAATAATTTTATCTGTCAGAGTAATAACGATATGGTCGTGTTTTTGTAAAATATCCGGCCTTGTTATACAGGTTTTGATTTTGCCGCTCATTCCCAAGTGCCAAATGATGCTGTTACCGTTGTCGAGTTCAATAATGATATATTTTGCGATTCTTTTTAAATTTACTATGGTTGCATTTAATATACGTTGCTCAAAATCCGGCACTATTTCTATACGAAACCTGCGGCAAAAAATTTCGACATTTAAAATTTTTGTGCCGATAATTGCATTTTTAAGAGCATTTTTTACAGTTTCTACTTCAGGTAATTCAGGCATATCAAAAAAATCCGTTTAAGTTTATGTTTTGCTTATTATAATAAGAAGAAAAATATTCCGCAACTTTTATTTGTTCTTGCTAAATTTTATAAACAAGAGTATTAAGGGGATATGAAATATCAAAGAGTAAAAACAAAAAAATATTTTGCGCCGCAAAATGAGGGCAAAGCACATCAATGTGATCATCCCGGTTGTAACAAAAAAGGCGAATATAAAGCTCCCAAAGACAGAACTTTGAAGGAGTATTATTGGTTTTGCTTGGACCATGTTCAAGAATATAATGCTCGTTGGGATTATTATAAAGACGGCTACGATGAAGAAGATTATATTAAAAAGAAAATGCACTTTGGCGGATTCCGTTCAAAAATAAAGTATCAGTTCGGATACGATTTTATAGATGAACTCGGAATTGAGGGGTCTTTTGAATCTGCCGGAGCAAAATCGAACATATACTTTAACGCTAATGATAAAAAATGTGCCGAAATATTGGGGCTTGACCTTGATGAGTTAACTGTTGAAACATTGAAGCAACAATATAAAAAATTGGTAAAAAAATATCATCCGGATGTAAATGCGGGCGATAAGTTTTGTGAAGAAAAATTTAAAAAGATTTCCGCAGCCTATAAAGAATTATCCGAAAAATTAAAATAAGTATCTTTTGCTTGAATTAAAAAACATAATTTTTTATACTCGCCGCATAATATATAGCTAAACAGTAAGGTAAAAATATGGAAAAAATAAGCTCAACGGAAATTGCACAAATATTAAATTATGAATCCGATGTTTGCTTTTCGGAAATAACCGGAGTTTCTACCGACAGCAGAACTTGCGGCAACAATGATGTATTTATAGCCGTGAAAGGTGAAAATTTTGATGGTCATAATTTTGTTGCGGATGTAATAAAAAAAGGTTGTCCTCTGGTGATAGTAAATCGAGCAATGGACGGAGTTGATAAAAATAAACAAATAATAGTTGAAGACACATTGGACGCATACGGAAAAATAGGGGCATATAACAGGTCATTATTTAAAGTTAAAGTTATAGGTTTAACAGGTAGCGCCGGCAAAACAACCACTAAAGAAGAAATCAAATATTTGCTTTCAAAGTTTGGAAAAGTGTATGCAACCATAGGTAATCATAACAATCATATAGGGGTGCCGGAAAGCTTGTGCAATATGGATATGAGTGCCGATTTTGCGGTTATTGAAATGGGAATGAGTGCAAAGGGGGAAATATCTCGTCTGACATCTTATGTAAAACCTGATGTTGCTCTTGTTACCAATGTTTATCCTATGCATATAGAGTTTTTTGACAGTTTTGAAGATATTGCGCACGCAAAAGCCGAAATTTTCGAATCATTGGAAACCGACGGAATAGCCATAATAAATGAAGACACTGCTTTTGCCGACATATTGGAAGAAACGGCAAAAAAATATGTTTCAAAGGTTGTCAGATTCGGGAAAAACAATGTCCCGAATGTAAAGTTTGAAACATCAGTCAGCGGGGAACATTTCTTATATAATGCGTGGTGCGCTCTCAGAGTGATAGAAGTTTTAGGCTTAGATGTTCAAAAAGCTGCCGATTCTGTTAAAGATTTCGGAGCATTGGACGGTAGAGGAAAGCATCATAAATTAAAATTAAGCGATAATAATTTTTATACTCTGATTGATGACAGTTATTCAGGTCAGCCTGAGGCAATGAAAATTGCTATTGAAACATTGAGTAAAATGAAATCAAAGGGACGTAAAATTGCGGTTTTGGGCAAGATGGCAGAACTTGGCGCATTTTCAAAAGAAAAACATCTTCAAATCGGTGAAGCGGTTGCAAAATCCGATATTGATATTGTTGTCGGTGTGTGTCCCGAAATGAAAGATATGCTGAATCTGGTATCTGATGAAAAAAAGAAATATTATTTTGAAAATAAAGAAGGTTTAGCCGAATTTTTATTAAATAAGCTCTTGCAAAAAGATGATATTATACTTATAAAGGGAGCAAGATATTCTTCACAACTCTATAAAGTTACGGAAGAACTGCTTAGTAAAGGAAAATAACAATGAAATGTCCGTTTTGCGGTAGAGAAGGAACAACGGTTAAGGATTCCAGAACCACAGATGATAATTCGGCAATCAGGCGCAGGCGTGAATGTCTTGAATGCGGTTCTCGTTTTACTACATTTGAAAGAGTGCAGTTAAGAGAACTTATCGTAGTAAAGAAAAATGGCGAGAGAACACCTTTTGACAGAGATAAGCTGTTCCGTTCAATAGAATTGGCCGTCAGTAAGCGCCCTATTTCATCTGAAAGAGTTGATAAAATAGTAAATTATATTCAACGCAGTTTTGAAAGTTCTGGTGAAAATGAAATATCTACCGAGGCAATAGGTGAGGCAGTTATGGGAGCTTTATTAAGACTTGACCATATCGCATACATCAGATTTGCTTCTGTTTATAAAGAGTTTAAGGATATTAAAGATTTTGAAGATTTTGTTGAAACGATTGATAAATTGGCAAAACCTGTTTTGGAACATCAAATAAAGGAAAGTTAAAATATGGCAAAGTTTGTATCTAAAAAAATTCGTCGTAAATCAGGAGCTCGTTTGGCTTCCGTGCAGGCCACATATATGATTGCATACTCACAGCTTCCTGTCGAAGAAGTGATTGAAGATTTTGTTCAAGGCAAAGTAGGACGTTATGTTATTGAAGAAGACAATGTTGCTCAAACAGAAGAAATGATTGAAGTTTCTCCCATTGATACGGCTTATTTTGAAGAAGTTGTAAGAGGTGTGCATACCAAGAAGCAAGAGTTGGAAAAATCTTTAAGCTTATTTTTAAATGATAAATGGTCATTTGACAGAATGAACGGAACTTTACAGTCATTACTTTTGTGTGCGGTATATGAACTTAGCAATACCGAAGATGTTGATACTAAAGTTTTGATTCAAGAATATGTTGATTTGGCATACGCATTCTTTAGTAAAAATGAGCCTAAAATGGTTAATGCCTTATTAGATCAAATTGCCCACAGCGTAAGAGTATAAACGGAGTTTTAAATGAGCGTTTTAGATTTATACGAATATCCTCATCCGATTTTGGCGCAAAAAGCTGAGCGAGTTCTTAAAGTTGACGATTCGATAAGAAAGCTTTTAGACGATATGCTTGAAACCATGTATGCTGATAAAGGTGTCGGATTGGCGGCGCCTCAAGTGGGTGTTTCTAAACGCATAATTGTAATAGATACCGAACAACGTGATGAAGACGGAAATTATAAACCCGGTAATCCGATGTATCTGGTTAATCCGGAAATTGTATATAAATCTCCGGAAACCATATTTTTCTGCGAGGGATGTTTATCTGTTCCAAAACAAAGTGCCGATGTTGAAAGACATTATAAAATAAAAGTTCGCTACTTAGATTATGACGGAAAAGAGCAAGAAATAGAAGCAGAAGATTATCCTGCTGTTGTTTTACAGCATGAGATAGACCATTTAGACGGTATTTTATACATAGATAGAATTAGCCGGTTGAAACGAAATATGCTGTTAAAAAAACTTGAAAAATATCGTCAAGGACTAAAATAAAATATTGACAAAAGGATAAAAAGTTGTATCCTGATATGGTATAATTAATTATTTAATTTCTAAATCTATGTCTTATGAATAAAAAATTAAGAGCTTTGCTCAAAGCTAAGAAGCGGGACAGAGATAAAAAAATCTCGACCAAGCTTGGTATTGTGTATGCAAAAAAGCACGAAACCTATGAGGTATTACCTTATTTTGACGTATCACGGAAACATCGCATTTGCGGTATCTCAATCAAAGAGACCTGCAGCAGCAATGAAGTTCTGTGGATAAGCAAAGAGGATATCGGTAAAGATTTAATCGGCTATGACAGTTATCGCTGTTTGGCGCTCATAAATCAGGCCTATGCAAGCAATATGGATATCCCTTGCTATGACGATATGTTGAGAATTTATTTCAACAGAGATGAACTTAATAAGGTAATAGCGCTTTTCAAAGAGTATGGTATCAGCGCTGACACTATTGAAGGACCGTATATTATCAATGACAAGTCATTGGAAAGTGATTTGTATTCAACTGATGATATACTCATTTATCATCTTCATGGTAACAAAGCGGCAACCTACGAAAGAGTTTCTATAACGGCACCTTATTTAACCCGTTTGGTAAAACACTGGTAAAAAGAGCTTATGTCAGATCAAAAATTGCCTTTGATGGTGCTTTATGATACGGGAGAATCTTGGTTTGTAAAGCCTAATTCAAAATTGGTTGCAATTTTTATAGATTCGGACAGAGAAGCTGTATATGTTAAAAACATTGAAAAAACAGATTACATTACCGCAAGAGAAACGTGTGATAAAATGGAGGACGATAATTTATTTTGGTGTGTTCCTACCGATAAACAGTTACAAAAATTGCTTAATGTGTTTGATGAATTTAACAAAACAGCAGAAATGACAAATGCCGAACCGTTAAAACAAGGAAAATATTGGTCCAGAAAAAAGATTTATAACGGTGTCAGGGTAGGAGTTAATTTCGGGCTCGAGAAAGAAGTTGCAATCTCAGAATGCGAGTATGCGTTCACAAGACCGTTTTTAAGATTATGAAACTTATCATCTATAGTTGAAAGCCGGAATTTTTTCCGGCTTTCAGCTATTTTAAATGTTTTGTTAGTAGGTAACGGCTAATTTACAGTTACTGTAACCGACGCAACCTAAACATAAGGTTTCAATATCTGATATATCAATTCTGGATAAGCATTTGTTGTCTTCTTTACATCCGCTATCACCGTAATATGTGATTCTTACAGTATTGTTCACACTGGTTTTTAATGACTGGATAGAGTTTAAGTTATAGTGATTTTCTTTGATGGTATATATAAGGTTACGGCAAATATCCACCAAGTGGTCTGCATTTTCCCCAAAATGAATTTCCAGTAAACCATATTTTCCGGTTGAATAATATAGAGCGTTCATGTTCAGTCTAAAATATTTGTCTCGTAACATTGTGTTGGAAACGTATTGTATTCCGTCAGGTAAAAGGTTCATGTTTTTCAAAATATCGCCATAGTATGTGTTTTGAGTCGTGCTGGTCGGAAAAGATGATTTCATCTGTATTAACGTATTCAGTAAGTATGTTACAGCATGAGAGCACTGATTAATTTTATGTTTTCTCATGGCAGTTGCGTAACCGGCAATGGCACCAACCGAAAGAACACCTATGATGGCTAACACGCCAATCATTTCGACCATGCTTCTACCTTTTTGGGACGACATCATTTTTTGATTCCAGATAAATTATTTTAGTTTCGTTAAATAGAATATCATTTGGTAAGAAGCATAATTTTTAATAGTTAAAATTTTGTTGACAGTAGAAAAAAAAGCATATATAAGCAATTTTGTAAAAAAAACCGAGAGCCGGCTTTTTCATTGGGCGGCTTTAAATAACTAATAATTAACCGGAGATTTTAAAATGAAAAGAACATTTCAACCAAGTAAGCTCGTTAGAGCTCGTCGTCACGGTTTCCGTGCTCGTATGGCAACAGTTGGCGGTAGAAAAGTATTATCTGCTCGTCGTGCCAGAGGTCGTAAAAAACTTTCTGCATAAGTTTTTATTATGACGGAAATTCTTATCTTAAAAAAAAGAAAAGATTTTGTAAGAGTCGCCAAAGGAGTTAGCAAGGTAACAAGAACCGCTATACTTCAGGCGGCTCCCAGTTTATCTGATAGTATTGTTCCTCCCAAAATAGGTTATACTACCACTAAGAAAATCGGTAAAGCCAATGTGCGCAACAAAACTCGTCGTCGTATGCGTGCCGTTATTCGTGAGCTTTTACCGATATATGGCATGGATAATGTCGAATATGTCCTGATAGGACGGCACAATACGCATTATTGTCCGTATAAGGAGCTTCGTTCCGATATAAAATGGGCATTAAAAAAAGTGAATTTGATGCTTACTTCAGATACAAAAGAAGAACTGATAATTGAGCAAAAAAATGAACAAAATTCTGATTTATCTTGTTAAATTTTATCAAAAGTTTATATCCCCGATGTGTCCCGGATGTTGCCGTTTTAGACCAACGTGTTCCGAATATATGATTGAAGCTATAAAAGTACACGGCGCAATTAAAGGTGTGTATTTGGGAATAAAACGAATTTTAAAGTGTCATCCGTGGGGTGGTTCGGGATATGATCCTGTTCCTGAAAAAAAGAAAAAATAGTATTTATTAACTGTCTTATTTACTTGATTTTAGAAAATATATGTCTTAAAAACAACAACTGTTAGATTATTTTTGGAGTTTGGAAAGTGAAAGAAGAAGCAAAAAATTTGTATATGGCAATAATAGTGTCAATTTTGGTGATTTTTGGAGTTAATCACTTTTTTCCGGCAGAGCAGCCGGCACAAACAGCAGATGAAACGGTTATAATTCCTGAAGTTGAAGTAACGCAAGATGTTCCTGCCGAACTTAATCAAGATAAAATTACGGCACTTGATGCGGTTTCACTGGAAAAAAACATTGTCGTAGAAAATGAAAATATAAAAGGAAACATCAGAGTAAAAGGTGCTCGCTTTGATTATTTGAGTTTATCAAAATACAAACAAAATATGGAAAAAGACAGTGCCGATGTAGAGTTATTACAACCATCAGCAACCGCTACCCCATACTTTGCCGAGTTTGGTTGGTTAAGCTCAAATGCAAATATTAAACTTCCGGATTCCGAAACATTATGGACTGTAATAGGTAAAAAATTAACGCCTGATACTCCGGTTACATTAGAGTGGGATAATGGTGAAGGCTTAAAATTTATAAAAAACATATCGGTTGATGAAAATTATTTATTCAGTATTGAACAAACTGTTGAAAATAATACTCAAAATCCGGTTGTGCTGTATCCTTACGGTTTAATTAGCCGTAAAGTTGATATGGAAAAACAGAAACGTTCCGTTGTTCATGAAGGTTTCAGCGGTGTAATCAGCGGTTCATTGGAAGAAGTTAAATTTACGGCTTTAGATGAAAGAGAAAATAAAACATTTGAAACAAAAAGCGGATGGTTCGGTTTCTCTGACAGATATTGGTTTACAGCCGTTGTTTTGGATAATGACGAGGGTGCTACGGTAAAAATCAGCCGTAATGCAAATGATATTTTTCAAACAGATTTCCGTGGTTTGCCAACAACCGTTGCAACGGGTTCTGCTACAACCAAAAAGATTCGTTTTTATGCCGGTGCCAAAGAGATTAAGCTTTTGGATAAATATACCGATGAAAATAAAATTGAAAAATTTGATTTGGCAGTTGATTTCGGTTGGTATTATTTCTTAACAAAGCCGTTTTTCTACATTTTAACTTTCTTGTATAATTTTATCGGCAATATGGGATGGGCTATTTTGTTATTTGCCGCACTTTTAAGATTGGTTATGTTCCCGATTGCCAATGCTTCTTACGAGAGTATGACCAAGATGAAGAAAATTCAGCCAAAGGTTATGGCTTTGCAAGCATTGTATCAAAACGATAAAATGCGTTTACAGCAAGAAACCATGGCTTTATATCGTAAAGAAAAAATCAATCCGGCAGCAGGCTGTTTGCCGATGTTTATTCAAATTCCGGTGTTCTTTTCTTTGTATAAAGTATTAAATATTGCAATAGAAATTCGTCATGCTCCGTTTATCGGCTGGATTAAAGATTTATCAGCTCCTGACCCGTTAACTATTTCGGTATGGTCGCATATTCCGTTGCCATCGCTGTTAGATATTGGTGTATGGCCGATTTTGATGGGCTTTACGATGTGGATTCAGCAAAAGCTTAATCCTGCACCTGCTAACAAAGACCAAGCTCGTATGTTTGCAATGATGCCGTTTATATTTACTTTAATGCTCGGACACTTTGCTTCAGGATTGGTAATTTATTGGACTTTGAGCAATATTTTATCTATTTTGCAACAAAGAGCAATAATGAAAAAACACGGAGTAAAATAATGAGCGAAGAGTCTTATTTTGATGCTCAAACACTTGAAAACGGGCGCAAGCTTTTTTGTCGCCCGTGTAATTTTGTGCTAGGTGTTGCAAATTTAAATCAGCTTCCCGGCTCTGAGCTTAATGAAGTTGCGTTTGTGGGACGGTCAAATGTAGGTAAATCAAGTTTGATAAATGCACTTTTTAATAAAACAGACTTGGCAAAAACATCATCTACGCCCGGTAGAACTCAACAGCTTAATTTCTTTAATTTAGATGATAAAATACATATAGTAGATTTGCCCGGATACGGCTTTGCAAAAGCGCCTCCTGAAGATGTAAAGAAAT
>JBGVOY010000055.1:0-4894 GCA_045126755.1 Alphaproteobacteria bacterium
AAAATGAGCGCACACTGTATTTGGCTGCTATGATGGTTGCGGCAAATGAAAACGCCGACACTACCGATCCGGAAAAAAGTATTGCCAAAGGTATCAGGCTCTTTTTGGAAAACTCCGGTCCTGCAGCAATCAAACTTGGGCAAGCTATGGCTTCATATACTGATGTGCCTAAGTTTATCCGAGATGAAATGCAAGAATTAAAGTCAAATGCATCTCGCCCATCACGTTGGGAACTTTATGAGTGGCTTGAGTTTTATAAAAAAGATGGCGATGAAAAATTAGATATCGGTGAAGATGTATGGCTTGGAAGAATTTTAGGTTCTGCTTCATATTTCGTAACATTGGAAAAAGGTCAGTTTGAAGATGGAAAAGTTCCGTTCCAAACAGACAGAGTAACCAAAGTTTTAAGAGCCGGCGCACAAATTTCTTCTGATAAAGAATTTAAGATTTTTGAAAAAATGCTTGATGACTTAAACGAAAAAGGTGTTATGAAAAATGGTGTAGATACATTTAAACGTTTAATTGCACAAGCTAAAGATACGGTTAAGATTGAGACCGATTTGGGTATCGGTTACGAGCAGTTGCAAACGGCAAAAGATTTGTATAAAGAAAAAGAAATTGCCGTAGATGGTCATACTTTCAAAATTCATGTTGCCGATTGGCCGGAATATGGTAAATGTTGGGCCGATTTGGAAAGGGCGCAAGGTGTTGATTTGGATAAAATTAAGGACCCCGCATACAAAAAAGCTGTTTCCAAAGCATATTTTTCTTTAGAGTTAATGAACATGATTGCCGGCGGCAAATTTGACCACGACAGACACGGAAAACAACTCAAGGTAGATACACAAAATAATGTTATCGGTGTGTTTGATACGGGAGCAATGGCTATTGTGGAACCTGATCCTAAAGATAAAGAAATTTTAGGAAAAATCATATACAAAACATTAGAAAGATCCCTTACTGATAAAGAAGGAGGGTTCTCGAAAGTAGGTGCTATATTAAGCGAAGAAATTGATAAGGTTTATACCTCAAGGGAAACTACATCACCTTATTTAACCGAATGTCAAAGAGGATTGCTTGCTTTAACTGACTTTTATAAAGATTTTAGCAGCCAAGACTATATAGATTGCTTTAATGCGGCCTTAAATAATAAGGAAATGCCGTTAGATAAACATATTATGAACGGTTTTGTAAGCGAAGCCATTAAAAGTGTCGGAGTTTTTGAATCTGAACAATCTTTATTAAGCACTGAAGATAAAGAAAAATTAGGTGCGTTGTTATTTAATGTTTGTGCCACAAAATTTATGCATGACGATAAAAAAGTTTCGGAAGTTATTGAGGAAGAAATTTCTAAAATGCAACAAGGTTTAGAAAAGCCTTTACCGATTTTAGAGGTCGTTTCCGCAAAAGTAAAAGAAGGAAAACAAAGCCCGATAGGACTTGATATTCCGAAAGAATTTATTCCGACATTAGGTGACTTTATTGCTCGTCAAAATGTAGATGTTGCAATCTTAAAAGGTATGGCAAGAGAAATGTTGGATACTGTTGATTTGCAAAAGAATCAAGATCGGTTTTCAGCTCAAGACAGACAAGAGTTCGGTCGCTTGATGTATGATACTTTTGATAAGTCTCGTAAAGAAAAAGACAAAGATGTTGCTACAATATTTTTAGAACTGCAAAGAACAGGTAATTATAATTCTGAATATGCAGCTAAAATGGCAATGATAGTTACGGTTGCATCAAAAATGCAGTTAAAAGACAGTAGCCAAACCTTTAATAGCGAAGAGTTGATAAAATCCGTATTGCTTTCAGGTAAAATGGATAAGGAAGTGGTAAAAGGTATTACAGATGCAATCAAGGCAAAAAATCCGGATTCTGTTACCAGAACACTTGCAGCTAATGCTGTCGGTTCTTTCTTGACGCAAAAGAGAGCAGAACCGACCGTGTTCAAAAAAGCACTTATTAGAATGTTTGTGAAAAAGAAAAGTGTTCTTAATGATGTTAAACAAAATGTAAATGAGGCAATAGAAATGCCTGAAACGAGAAAAAAACTTGTTGATTACGTTAAAGGATATGTTGATAAAATAGCTCGGTTAAGCTCTATTAAAGAGAAGCAAAATACATCCGAGCCCAAAATTAGGATAACGACACCAGCAAGAACTATGTAACTTTTGGAGAAAAAATGATTTATAATACAGGCTATGAAGCAATAATTAGTGGTTTGCTGGCCGTTTTTATTGCTCAGGTTTTAAAATTATATACTTTTTACATTAAAACCGGAAAAGTTGATTTTGAATATTTATCAACAACAGGTGGTATGCCTAGTTCACATAGTGCAGGTGTGTGTGCCTTAACCACATCGGTGGGTTTAATTGCCGGATTTAATTCTTTAATGTTTGCCGTAAGTGGCGGTTATGCGTTGGTTGTAATGCACGATGCTGCAGGCGTTAGAAAAAATGCCGGTGAGATGGCAAAATTGGTAAATCAAATAATTAAAGACTTTTATAAGTCAGATTTAAAAACAAAATCTGCTCAATTAAAAGAGCTGTTAGGACATACTCCCAAAGAAGTTATTGCCGGTGCAATCTTGGGCGGAAGTATCGCATTGTTTTTACATTGGTTATTAAAATATACATAAATAAATCTAAATACCCTCTTGCAAGAAGCTAAAAAATGTGGTATATAGGATGTGTAATTAGTCATTTTACATGGGGATATTGATTTGTTATGATTATCAACAGTAGTGATAGTTCACAAAGAAATATTTTAACAAATAAATGTTATTACCAGACCACTGCCCAAATTATGCACGATTTTGAGCAGAAAGGTTATGCCAACTCAGCAGATGAAACAGCAAAGGTTATATCGGCTTATCATAGTGTTGTGCAAAAAAAATCCAGAAACAGCTATAATAAAGATTATAATGAAGCCTTCAATAAAATTGATGAGGCTATAAAGAGTATGGCAAATAAGGTTTTTTATACCTACGATAAAAAAAGTTTTGATTTTGCATATAAGTCTTTTCAGGATTTTGATTATATTAACGCAATTATCGGACGTCAACGTATGAAAAAGCAGAAATTTTAGTCTGCTTGTTAACTTTTTATTCTTTAGCATTGAAAAACAATTACAATAAATATAAACTCCACTCATATAATATGTAAAATAATTTATAGTGAGGCGTTTATGAAACAAATATCTGTAATCGGTTGTGGAAGATGGGGAACATTCTTGGCATGGTATGCCGCCAACTATTGTGTTGACGGGGTGATTATGTATGATATTCCGACATCTCCTAATTTTGTTGAATTAGTGCAGACACGTAAAAATCCGTATTTATCGTTAAGTGATAATATGACGTTAACTCCTGATATAAGTGAAATTTTAAAAAATAACCAAATAATTGTATCAATCGGTTGCCAACATTTAAGAAGTTTGGCAAAACAATTAAATGAATATGACTTGACCGGAAAATCTTTTTTACTTGCTATGAAAGGTTTGGAAGAGCCTAGTGCAAAAACTTTAGTAGACGTGTTTAAAGAAGAAATAAGCCAAGATATTAAGGTTGCGTGTTTAGGCGGTCCCGGACACGTGCAAGATTATATGAAAAAAGTTCCCTCTTGTGCCGTAATTGACAGCTATGATGAGCAAACAAAAGATGAATGGATTAAACTTATGCAAAGTGATTTGATTCGCTTTTATTATGGTAATGATGTTATCGGCAATCAAATAGGTGCAGCATTAAAGAATGTGATTGGTATTGCTGCGGGTATTTTAGATGGTTTGGAATGGTATGGCTTAAAAGGCGCTTTAATGGCAAGAGCTCCGGTTGAAGTCGGTCGCTTAATTAAGCATTTTGGCGGAAATCCGTTTACGGCATACGGTCTGGCTCACTTAGGTGATTATGAAGCGACATTATTTTCAAAGCATTCGCATAACAGAACGTATGGCGAAATGTTTGCAAAAGGTGAACGTTTCGGTAAATTGGCTGAAGGTGTGGCAACATTAAAAGCGGTAAAAATAATTGCCGATAAAGAAAATATTGATATGCCGATATGCCAAGCGCTTTATAATGTTATATACGAAGATGCTGACATTAAAGCAACAATTAAGGGTATGTTTGAGCGTGGTTTGAAAAAGGAGTTTGACTACGTTTGCGCTTAAAAAATAATTTAGTTTTTGTTTTAAGCCGGCATTTATTGTCGGCTTAAATATTTGATAAGGACAATATAATGACACTTTTTACAAGTCCCCGCTTGGAAATAAATTTAAATAATATTGTAACAAATTATAAAATACTAAAATCTGTTGCTGTAAATACTATTTGTGCAGCAGTTGTAAAAGATGATGCTTATGGTTTAGGTGCTGTTACAATTGCTAAAATTTTATATGAAAAAGAAAATTGTAAACACTTTTTTGTTGCCCATGCTTTTGAAGGGCAAGAAATTGCACCTTATGTGCCAAACGCCATTATTTATGTTTTGCAGGGTATTGGATCAGACAGCCTAAACATATTTAATGCACATTCTCAATTGGTGCCGGTTATCAGTAATATGGAAATGTATGATTTTTTCAAACAAAATTATACAGGAAACCGAAAGCCTGCCATTCAGATAGAAAGTGGCTTAAATCGTCTAGGATTTAGAGAAGATGCTTTACAAAAACTTTCCAAAAAAGAACTTGAAAGTTTTTCGTTGGTAATTTCGCATTTGGCATGTGCAGATGAACAGGCACATTTTATGAATGAACGCCAACTTAATTGCTTTAAGCATTTATGTGAAAAGTTTTTTCCGAACACCCCAAAATCTTTATCTGCTTCAGACGGCACGTTTTTAGGATCAGATTATGCATTTGATATGGTACGTTTGGGTGCAGCCTTATATGGTATAAATAC
>JBGVOY010000056.1:0-2001 GCA_045126755.1 Alphaproteobacteria bacterium
TATTAATAAAATAAAGAAATAGGCGTTTGCTAGATTATATAAAAAATGAATTAATGAGAAAACGTGGGGTTGATGTCCACGTTTTTTTTGTTGCCTCTTTCTTTTATTAATTTAATTTTGTTGACATAAAAAGTTTGTACATATACAATACACATCAGCTAGTGTGTGACCTTTAAGGTTTAAAGCAATTGCTTTCCACTAGCTTTTTTGTTTTTGTCTTTAAGCAATTTTTCGATTTCTTTAAAATCGGAACTGCTTAATTTATATTTTTTTAAAGTTCTCCTCTGGTTTTAATGGAGCTTTTCTAACATACTTTCTTATATAACTAGCTTTAGTGCTGCAGATATTGCTTTTTTGTTTTCTATGTTTCCCGTGTTTTTTGTTGAAATAAAATGATTCATATATAATGAATGCGGCTAGTGCGCGTGCTCTTGTTTCGTGTGAAGCAGTTGCTTTTAGTTGGTTTTTGTTTTCTTTGCTTTCTTGATTTTCTGAATTTTGATTTTTATTGTTTTCCATTTTTAATTACCTCTTTCTCTATTTTTTATTGACATATAATTAAATTAAATTTACAATAACCGTACACAAAGCAAATGTTTTACAAAACATTATGTCGACTTTTGTTTCGACTTATGCACCGTGTTATGAGATAAGTTAATTCTTATCTCTTTTTTTATATCTTTTTCTTAAATGAGATTGAACTCTAGACCAATCATGTGAACCTAAAGTAAATTCTTCTGTTTCCGAAAAAAGCTCTTTTATCTTTCAAGGTTAATTTTTTGCCTGTGATTCTACTTCTTTCAAAAACTTGCGAATCTACGCCAGTTCTTTTTTTTAACTGTATCTAGTAGCGTTTATTTCTTTCAAAAATAAATCTATATTTTTATCATTATCATCAAATTTTTTTGTAGATTTTAATTTAGAAACACCAACATTGTTTCCAACTTCCTTTACAACAACGTAATTTCCGTGTTTTTTGTATCTTTATCTATATATTTAGTTTCTGCACGATAAACTTTGCCTAAATTTCCTTTTTTTGCTGTAACTCATATTTTTTTACTTTCTTTTACGAAATTTATTTTTTTATAAAAATGTGTCCTGTTTTTATCAGCACATGCTTGAGCATAACCTCTTAACAATAATCTATCTTCTATTGAAAAACGTTTGCCTGTATAAAAAAATAATCTTCTTATCTTATTTGATTTGTTTTATTAAATAGGTGAATTAGTTAAAAAAATATTGTCGTGGATAAAAATGATCTTTGAGCCAATAATTGGGCAAGAAACTTTTTATAAAAATATTTTGACTTATTCGGGTGGTTGCGCTTTGAGGATTGCAAACGAGTATTTAATGATTTGAATGCTTTCTGTAAAAAAATACGAAATAGAAATAAAGCGTGAAGGGATTGCGGAGTTGAGTTTGCACTCGTGGGAATAAAATTAATTATTGTTCTCAATATGCTTTCAATACATCGAGGTGAGTGATTGCTTTTTTATATCATTCACTCTTTTTTTTGATTGAAAAATACATTTAATTAAGGGGTTTCACATGAAACCAAAACTAATAATTGATTAAAAAAGATAATAAAATGAACGTTAATTTGAGTAAAAATACAGCTTTTTTGGCGCCTTTTGGGGATTGGTTTTGTGCATTTTTACTCTTGTGCGAAACAAAAATATTTTTTTGGTTTTTTTTGCAACCTAGCGCCTATAAAGATAAATCTAAAAATAAGATTTATTGTTTTTTTGAGATTTAGTAGTATACTCTGTATACTACTACTTTGATAAAATAGCACCATTTTTGCTTATTTAAAATTAATTGCAAAAAAAGTAAAAAATTTTCTTGACAAGTGCCTTTGGGTACTATATAATCTTTGTTGCATGTGCAGTGAAGTGTGAGGTTGCTGACACGCCCACAAAGGTTGTCATAACCCACCCGGGATGTCAGGTAATTCACGTTGAGCACTTGTCTAAGCCAGATTTTAGACGAAGGGGGAAAATG
>JBGVOY010000057.1:0-2082 GCA_045126755.1 Alphaproteobacteria bacterium
AAAATTGATACCAACGCCAAAACCGTGGCTATGATTGCCAATGAGATTAAGCAGTTGTAATACTGACAAATTCCAATTTGACGGAGCGTATAATGGGAAAGAAATTATTAGAAATGAGTTTGGAAGAGCTTTGGTTGTTGTTCCCAATCTTCTTAGAAGAACATAAAGATTGTTGGGAAGAATGGTATCGTGAAGAAGAATATCTATTGAAAAATGCCTTTTCTTCGGGTGAGAGAATCAGCCATATCGGAAGCACCGCTATTCCTTCTATTTGGGCAAAACCCATTGTAGATATTCTTGTGGAGATTCCAAAAGGGAGAAGTTTGCTTAGTTGCAAAGCGGACATAATAAATTGCGGTTATATTTGTATGTCGCAAAGTGAAAACGGTATGTCCTTTAATAAAGGATATACGGAGAGTGGATTTGCCAAGCGAGTATTTCATTTGCACTTGAGATATGCAGGAGATAACAGCGAATTGTATTTCAGGGATTATCTCATAGAGCATTCGGATGTAGCCAAGGAATACGAAGATTTGAAATTAAATTTATGGAAAAAGTACGAACATAACAGGGATGCTTATACAAACGCAAAGACCGAGTTTGTAAAGAAATATACCGAAAAAGCGAAAGTTTTGTATGGTAATCGATATTGACAAATTCCAATTTAGCGATAAGAATGAAGATTGCAAAGAAAAGGACTGACATTTTTTTGTCAGTCCTTGATTTTTTGTGGGTTTACTTTAAGATATTCTTCCAAGCAAGTAATCGATGGGTAAATCTAAATAATCGGCAAGTTTATCGAGCTTTTCAACGGTAGGTAAGCGTTCATTTAATAACCAATAGTACATAGTTGCTTGCGATATTTGTAAATCCTTTATAACTCGGTATTGAGTTATTTTTGTTTCTTCTAAGACGCGCCGCAACGTCGTTCCAAAAGGTTGAATGGGATGAAACTCTTGAACGTCGCAATAATCCAACCGCCCAAGCAGTACGTCGGCAGACACGTTAAAGTACTCTATCAATTTAGTAAAAACATCGTAGAGTGGCAAGCGTTCACCACGCAAATATCTTGTGATATTCGTGCGGTCAGTTTTAATTAATTCAGCCAAAGCGGGAGCGTTTAAATTATGCTCCTGCATAAGCAAAAAAAGGTTTTCGGCAAATTTCGACATTTTCATACAAACAAAGACAATCTCCTACAAAATATTATCCTTCGCCAAGCCATCAAAAAGTTGCAAGATGGCGTCGCGAGTGTTATAATATAAGTACAAATAAATCAGCGCGCGATTTGTTCTGTAAAATAAATTTAAGGAGATAAAATCATGGAAACCAATCAACCTAAAATTTCCGTTAAAGATTTAACGGAAGAGATCACGCTGCTTATTAAAGAGGAAATTGTGGCTACATACACGGAGGAAGATGACGCGCTTCAGGTGCATTTTTTGAACGGTCAAAACTTCCGTATTAAAGTCGAAGAAATCTTGAAATAAGCACAAGGTATTTACAAAAGACAAACCTATTATTTATAGACGGATAGAATAACAAACAAATTATAAATAAAAAAAAGGGGCTGATGCTGTCTAAAAGTGTCAGTCTCTTTTTTTCTTTGTCGAAAGATATATTATACATCAAATTTTTCCGCAAAAAGTTCGAACTTTTTGCGTATGTAAAAATGGTGTTTTTCCCTTATAACACAAGGGATTGAGGTTAAGCGTAAATGTATGCCTAACCTCATTTTTTTTGCAAAAAGTTGAGAAAAATTTGAACTTCATTAGCATTTTTCTGGGTTTACCCAAAAAATAACTTGCGAACAATATAGCGGGAATTTTCTTTGAAGAAACAATTAACCCCATCGGGTATGATATGTTAATTTTTAATAAAAATCAACCCGACAGGGTATAAGGCAACGTGTCTGTGGTAAAGTGCAACCGCTTAAGTGCAAAATAAGAAAAATTGCACTTTAAATTGTTGCACTTTACATTTTTTTGTGGTATAATATACCTATAAAAAGGAGTGAAGAAATGAGCGACGAAATTTTTGAAGAATATTCTAAAGAGAAAGAACCTGCAAAATATTAAAAAA
>JBGVOY010000058.1:0-4181 GCA_045126755.1 Alphaproteobacteria bacterium
CAGAGAAATGATCCACCCTTTTTCAAGAAGTGTGTTTATCGCACCATAAAGAGTACCTGCAGCAAGTTTTACTCTGCCATTTGATAACTGTTCTACATTCTGCATAATTCCATAGCCGTGCATCGGCTGCATCAGCGACAATAAAATGTAATATACCGCTTCTGTAAGTGCTGTGTTAGACATAAAATTAACTCCCTTCGCGTTACTACGACTTCCGTTATATCGGCTTCCGTTATAGTTATTATATCGGCAACCGATATAAATGTCAATACATTTTGAATAAAAAATAGCGGCAGAGAGAAAATCTCCCTGCCGCCGTTCGCTGTTAGTTATAAATCAAATCGTTGTTTACGATTTCTGTGGCTCTATTGCGGATATTATTCATCCGAGCAACCCACTCCATTTGATTTTTTGCTTTGAGCTGTTCGGTCACGCCCTCACGTTCTGCTATTTGTTTAACCAAACGATTGAATGTATCTTCGGCATCACGATTGAGTTGGAGAAGATAATCGTAAAGCATATGTTCATTAAGCATTTTGTTGTAGAAGGGTTTGCAGTGCTTTTGGATATAGTTTAAATGCCGCCTACCCCACACGCCGATTGGCTCACGTTCGGGCTCATCCTCACCGGCGATGATATAGTAATCACCGCACAGTTCATATTTGAGCCCGGTTCTTTCATCAGTAATGAATTTTGCTAATTGTTCCATAATTAAACCTCCTGATAAACTACTTTGAGTTTCTTTTGTTTCGAACGAATAATCTTAAGTAACACTTCGTCCAAGGCATCTGTGCATTTACCATTCTCAATAAGCGAGTTGCGCATTTCGTTCATACAGTTCACAACCACCCGCCGTTCAAAATCATCGAGTGTTATGTAATATTTTTTATCCTTCACTCCGCTCACTCCTTTAATAAATCTTGAAATGGTGACGCAGTCGAAACAAAGGTGTCATAAACAAAACCTGCTCCAAGTCTAAATCCCATAATAAAACTATCCAGATTCGATTCGCCATTAACCACATTCCAAGCATTAGAAAACTCCAGAAACTTCTTTTTGCTTTCACCCGAAAGATTCTCTGTAAGATAATCCTCGTTTAACATTAAAACTTCCATTTGCTTTTGAAATGTTTTGTTTTCCTTTGTGCTACGTGCTTGAGGGTCGAGATTTCCGTAATAAAATTCTTCTATAAATTTTGACATCAGTATTTTCTCCTTTTTTGTATATACAACTCATCTTGTATATACATTTTATATTGTTATTTTAGAAAACACCAATGTGCCAATTTGATGCAGTTTGAATATATGTGTGATTGTCGGTTGTTTAGAGTGTATTTTTTGGAATCCGTTAAGAACAACCGCACCAACAATGCGCACCGATTTAGATATCGGGGCAGGAAACCCAGAAACTAAACGGTTTCTGGGTTTTTTCTTTCTGTTTTTTAAAGTTGAATTTTATAGATATCCTAAGTCCAAAACAGCCTTCGGGGAGGACTTGAACTAAAATATAGCGGTTTAATTATTGAAACATAAGTCGTGATCTGGTACAATTAAGTGAATAAAATCCCATTCTTTAAAGGAGTTAATGTATGAATCAAGTTATCCAATCTAACGAGTACGATGCTTTAATTAAAAAAATTCAACACAAAAGAAAAGTAGTGATCGTATTAACGATTATTGCTGTACTGATAACTATTACTGCTTGCTCACCTATTTACATAGGCTTTCTAAATAAAACCATTATTGATTATAAAGGCATCAATCCCATTTTTACGGTATTGCTTGTATTGTTGATTTTCTTTTTTGAAATTATTGCTTATGCACTTGTTTCGATTCCTCTGACAACATCAATGGACTTGGAGTGTAATCCTCGAAAGCATTTAACACTTAACGTAGTTCTTAATAAGCAAAAAAATATTGACCATATTTACACTACTGATTTTATCTATATGGGAAATTTTGAAGCAGCACTAAATTATGCGAACAAAATGATTGCTAGCAATAAGCCTGCGATGATGATTACAGGTCTTTTTAATAAGGCTCGTTGCGAGTTCTTTTTGGGTGATTTTGATTCATTAAAAGCAACAGTTAAGCAATACGAAAGTGCTTTGAATAATATAAAAAAACTTAATCAAAAGGCAAAAGATGCGTATAATAAAATTCTCAAAACAATGAATTTGCTAGTTGCTATATCCGAAGAAAATAAAGAAGCCATCTCTAACTTTAGTGGTATTGAAGTGTGGAATAATTCAAAGGCAACCCAAGGATATATTAACTATCTTAAAGGAATTGCTGCATATATGGCAGAGGATAAAAAAGAAGCTATCTACCGTTTTATGTCAGTGAAAGAAAATTGCGAAAAAACAGTTTTTGCAGAAAAATCACAACAATATCTTTTAAAAATGAGTGCCGATATCTAAATCGGTGCAACTTGCCAAAAAAGCACTTCTTAAGAAGTGCTTTTTCTTTTCACTATATTTTCATTGTGATTGTATAACCAAAAAATTAAAATGTTGCAATATTGTAGTTTTTGTTGAATGTTGGAAATCTTTGTGTTAAAATTTATATAAACCAATAAAAATTAAATATAAAGCGGTTTAAAAAATTGGTTTTAATAGGAGGAAATACTATGAAAAAAACAATTAGCATTATCCTGAGTCTTGTTATTTTAACCTTTATGGCGCTCCCTGTTTACGCTGCAGGAATGGAAGTCAAGTTCACAAACAGCAGTAGCTTTAAAGCCGGCGGTACCGTAACGGCAGATAAAACACAAACCTGCATGAGTATTATGGACGATTCAAGTTGTACATCAGATGAGTACAACGCCGCATTAGAGCGCCAAATATCTTTTTATTGGTATAAAAACGGTAACCCCTACAAGGACGGCGCTTCCATCACATTAACTAATAATGATATGGGCTCCACATTTTACTGCCAAGCAACGCTTTACTCCGATGCGGATTGTGTCGTACCTTGCGGTAGCGTAAAAAGCAAATCCTTTACCGTGCCCAAATCAATTGACAAAACTCTTATTCCTAAAATCACTACAAAAAGCCTCGCGGAAGCCACAGTAGGTAAAGAATACGCCGAAAAATTAGAATGTACTAACAGCGACGTTGCTTATTCAATGGAAAGCGGCAGCTTGCCGGAGGGCGTTACTTTAACTCAGCATGGCGAAATTGAAGGCACTCCCCTCACCGCCGGCACATACAAAGTAGTTATTAAAGCAACTCCCGAGGATTTAGGCAAGGATTATGCAACAACCGCGGAATTTGAATTAGTTGTTAAAGAAGCGGAAAAAGTGGCCACAGAAGCTGTTACTGAGCCGACAGATGAAGTCACAAGCTCTGACGTAATTATAACCGACGGAGCTATCACAACCGATAATAGCTCTTCCCTTCCTGTATGGGTAGTTCCGGTCATTTTAGCATTGGTAATTATAACAATTGCTGTAATCGTAATTGCAATTATCATCGTAGTTATATTCTTTGTTGTTAAAAAACGTAAATAATCAAGAAAAGGCGGTCATATGACCGCCTTTTTTAATAATAGGTTTAAAACGATATCTTGCTTTTTTCAAACAACTTGATTAAAATGCACCCGAGAATAAGTCCGGCAATCCCCTGAATACAGTTCGCAGGAATGTTTACTAACGAAGCACCAAATCCATATAAAAAACCTTCAAAAACAAAATAGCAAAGCACCATTAAAGCTTCAGCAAAAAAACCGGAGATTATTTTTGAGGTAAGATTTCCTATTTTTTTGCGCAATAATTTAAAACAAAATGTGTAATAAGAACCATTAATCCTTTTATTAAAAAGGTTGCGGGTGAATAGATAACGTATCCGGAAAACAAATCAGCCAACGCCGAGCCAATCCCAGCCGACAAAAATCAAAAAATTGGCGACAAAACCCATCCGCAACCCAAAACAACACAATCGCCTAAATTAAGATATCCCTTTAAAGGAGACGGAATTTTAATTATCATTGTCGCTACACAGGTAAGCGCGGCAAGCATTGAGGCAATTACAATTTTTCGAGTAAGATTTCTTTCTTTCATAATTATCAACTTGCTTAATAACGGTTAAAAATGATTTTATTTATGTTCTAAATTCCTAAAATGTTACGTATGATAAACCATAAACCTAAAACAACAATAACAATTATGTCAAGCGCAGGCTT
>JBGVOY010000059.1:0-2310 GCA_045126755.1 Alphaproteobacteria bacterium
TCGGCACGTTTTTTGGTGGTGTGATAGCGTCAGAATTTACGGCAGGAGCACTTGTAGTTGGTACTGCAATTGATGCGGCGGTATCGGGCTATATGGCGTATCAAGAAGGCGGCGATTTATCCTATATATTAGGACATATGCTCCAAGGGGTAGGCGAAGGGTTTAAGTTTGGGGCATTTTTGGCTCCGTTGACCGGAGCGGTTTCAGGCATTAAAGCACTAAAAGCTGTAAGTAAATTAACAAAAGTTCCCGGTTTTGAAGAATTAACGCAAAAGCAAGCATCGGAGCTGTTAAAAAATACCGCAAAGATTTTATCGAGCACAAAGCATTTGGCTAAAGAAGCTACGGACGGAGCATTGAAAGAAGCATATCAAGCCGCGGCTAAAAATCTTTCAGCAGAAATAACGGAAGAATTATTTGTTAAAGCGTTTAGACAACAATCCAATCTCATATCTCTTATTAAAGCAACCAATGCTTTTAATACGTCGAGTGATTTAATAAAAACCCTTAAGACTAATTTTATGTCTAAAGCGGGAGTTGCTGATGATATTGGGAAAACGGTTATAAAACAACTGCAAAATCATAGCATAAAAAATATAGACGATATAACTGACGTTGCGGTTAAAAATTACATAGACCAAAATCTTGGGGAATTTGTAGAATTATTTGGTAAGTCGATAACCAAAGACTTTATGGATAATTTATTAGAACGCAAACTCGGAAAAGATACATTAGAGGCTATTGTTGGTTCAATTGCAAAATCAAAAAATGCTTATTCTGAAATTGTAGAAAAGATTGGTAAAGAATCTATAGACAATGCTTTATCTAATGCTGATTCGTTTATTTTATTACAAGCAAGATATGGTTCAAAGAATGTAATAAATTTAATGAATACGCAAAAGTTGTACAATGCGTTATTGCAAAGGAATACAAGCATTTCAACGGCTACAGTAAAGCAAGTAATAGACGGCTTTATTGACGGTAGTGTTAAATCAGTTGACGACGTTTCAAAAATTAGCACGCAAGTTGCAAAAAATGCTCGTTCATCAAGAGAAATATTGATTCAATCATTTAAAGACCTTGGTTTAGGTAAAAAAATGTCGAGTTTTATTGACGAATTAGTTGTCGATAAAATGATGATGCACGTTAGTAAGGATGTTATTACGAAAGAAATAATGCAGGATATTGTCGGTAGCGGACTTACAAAATCTCAAATCCTTCAAAAGTATGGTCAAAGGGTTTATAATGAGTTTGTTGATAAAGCGCGTTTTACAATTGGAGCGCTTGGAATTCAAAATACTGTTAATAAAACTCTTTTGAATGATGTTTTGCAAGATACGTTAGCTTCAAAAAACATTACCAATGAAGTAGTAACGAGAATTATGAACGGAACACCTGTATCAGGATGGGGATTATCCGATGACCTTATTTTAGATGTTGGTAATACAGTAGCCTTATATTATCAAGCGTTTGATAAAACAATGTATGATAATTTCTTAGACGAATTTGTTGAGGTCCGTTGTAAAACGGCGAAAGCGTGGAACGCAACTCAAGAATATATCCCTGTTAATGGTGAGTATGCTTCAAAAATTTGTCCAACTAACAACAAATATATCAAGGAAAAATACGGAGATATTTTATATAATTCAGCAGGGTATCCAATTTTTGATAAGTATGCGATAGCAAGAGTGGAATTGCCCAATCTAAACGGTTTGGAAGGTGGTGCTATAGATATTCGGGCGGCGAATATGATGCATCACGGAACAACGGCAAATATCCCTGGATATACGTGGCATCATTTAGAAGACGGAAAGACGTTGATATTAATACCGACTGAATTACACGATAGAACTGTAAGCGGTTATGCCCATTCCGGTGGAGCAAAATTATTAAGAGACGGCGCCTTTGGTGTAAGGGGATAATATGAAAATTTATAATGCTGAAGATTTGTTGAAAATAACAAAAAATGGGACATACGAATTGGTAAACGATATTGATTTTAGTGGTTCGACAATAAAATGTATCATTGATGATTTTCGTGGCTCGTTAGATGGAAAAGGGCACGTAATAAAAAACATTGTTATTAAAAAAGATATTGAATATGATGAGCAAATAGTATCGTTGATTAACACAATGAGTGGTGCCACATTAAAAAATATAACGTTTGAAAATATAATATTTAAAGTTCACGATAAATTATACAATCCTAAGGTTTCTATCTTATGTGGAGAGTGTGAATGTTCAATCGTTGAAAACGTTTCAATACGGGTTGATGAGCAAGCAATACCAATGATATCGTTATCGAACGGT
>JBGVOY010000060.1:0-5907 GCA_045126755.1 Alphaproteobacteria bacterium
GCTCAAGATGATGTAAAATTGGTTGCAGCAATGAAACGTGGCGAAAGAATGATTGTTGACGGAGTTTCTTCAAGAGGAACAAAAACAAAAGATACATATTCCTTAAAAGGTTTTATGCGAGCTTACAAAGCAATCAGTGCAAAATGTGGTAAAAAATAATGAAAAAAGAACTTATCGGACTTTCTAAGCAAGAGCTTTCTGAAGAAATTGCTTTATTAGGTGAAAAACCGTTTAGAGCTAAACAACTGTGGCAATGGCTTTATTTTCACGGTCAAACCGATTTTGAAAAAATGAGCAGCTTTTCAAAAGATTTTCGCAAAAAATTGCAAGAAAATTATACGATTACAAGACCGAAAATTGTTGCTAAACAACTTTCAAAAGACAAAACTTGTAAGTGGCTTTTAGAATTTTCTGACGGTCAAAGGGTTGAAATGGTCTATATTCCCGAAGAGGATAGGGGAGCTGTTTGTATTTCTACTCAAGTTGGTTGTGCGGTGGGGTGTAAATTTTGCCACACCGGAAGCCAAAAACTTACTCGCAATTTAACTGCCGGAGAAATTGTCAGTCAATTTATGGTGGCGCGAGATACCTATGGCGAATGGCCAAGTCCCACTAGTGAAACTCGCTATCTTTCAAATATTGTGGTTATGGGTATGGGTGAGCCGTTGCATAATGTTGAAAATGTTGTTAAAGCACTAAATATTTTAACTGATGGCGACGGAATTGCCATTTCAAGACGCAGAATTACCATGTCAACATCAGGCATTGCTCCCAAAATTGTTCAAACGTTAGAAAAAACCGGAGTTAGACTTGCAATTTCTTTACACGCTCCCAATAATGAAATTCGGTCAAAAATTATGCCGATTAACAATAAATTTTCCATTGAAGAAGTTTTAAAAGCTTGCCAAGAATATCAAGCAAAAGACGGAAGCCGTTATATTACGTTTGAATATTTGTTGTTAGACGGTGTAAATGATAGTGTCGAAAATGCAAAAGAACTTGTTGCTTTAATGAAAAAATATAAATTAAGGGCAAGTTTTAATTTAATTCCGTTTAATTCGTGGCCGGGGTGTGCCTTTAGACCAAGTACGCCGGAAAATATTAAAACATTTGCATCTGTTTTGGAAAAAGCCGGCTTTGCTGCCCCCGTCAGAGTGCCGAGAGGTCAAGATATTTTAGCAGCTTGCGGACAATTAAAGTCTAAAAAAGACCAAGAGTAAGCCTAAAAGGCACAATAAATAATTTTATATAATTTTAAATATTTTGCTGTATTGTAAAATATATAAAAATAAAAACTTATGTTTGGTGTTGTTTTGTGCCTCGGCAGATTATCGGCATTTACCTGTTTTTGATCAAATTTGGGTAAACAATTAAGGAGATGTTCAGCAATGAAAATCAATCAAATCGGCAGAAGTATGGTAGAAATTATAGGCGTTTTGGCTATCATCGGCGTATTGTCTGTCGGTGCCATTGCCGGATATTCTAAAGCAATGATGAAGCACAAATTAAATAAACAATCTACCCAATTTAACCAAATTTTTACAGCTGTTTACAAATACGATAACTGGGGAAATATTACTGGCAGTGGTAATATGATACCAATGTTAAAAACATTAGGTGAAATCCCAAGAGAAATGATTACAACAGATACGCAGTATATTTATGATGTGTTCAAAAACAGAATCAGCATAAGTTTAAACAGTTATTATAAGGCTCCAAAGTTGTATGTATACTTAGATTTAAGTGAGAGTGGTGAGTCTATGGAAATTTGCCGAAATATTTTCTATACCGTTAAAGAATGGCACGAGAATATGTTTGTAATTGAATCTTATGGTGTTAGTACGGAAGGTAACCAAAATCTGCAAGCATATGGCGATAAGTATTGTTCAAGAGGAAGGACTTGCCTCGTTGATTTAACTTTAGACAGGATAGATAATTTATGCCGCGCACAATTAGGCAGAGAATTTATGTTCCAAATCTATATGGCAGATTATCGAGAAACAACAGAATAATAGTGATACTTGTATTACAAATCAAAAAATTCTTGTGAAGGAGAAAATATGCGCCCTCAAATTTTAAATCCGCTATTTACGGGAATTGAAAAACTTAAAGGAGTTGGAAGTAAAAACTTCAAACTTTTACGCAATTTGTGCGGAGATAAAATTGTAAATTTAATGTGGCATTTGCCCACTAATTTAATAGATAGAACCTATTGCGAGCCTTTGGTTTATGCAAAAGCCGGAAATATTTGGACAGGAGTTGTCAGCATAAAAGAACATATTGTTCCGCCAAGTAAAAAGCAACCCTATAAAATTGTGGTAACGGACGGAACAGAAGAATTAACCTTAAACTTTTTTAAATATTATAAAGATGCTTTTCAAAAATCTTTGCCGGTCGGTTCTAAAAAAGCAATTAGCGGAAAGTTAGAAATTTTTAACTCTAGATTGCAAATGAATCATCCCGATTATATTGTTATACCCGAAATGTTGGATATGTTAAAGGCTGTCGAGCCGGTATATCCGTTGTGTGCGGGCGTTACTAATAAAATGATGTTAAAACTTAAAAACGAGTGGATTAAAAATGTGCCTGATTTACCCGAATGGCAAGATAAACATTTTTTGCTGGCAAATAAATTTCCCTCGTTTTCAGAAGCTGTAAAAACTCTGCATTATCCTAAATGTTTAACTGATTTAGAAAATTCAAATCCGGCAAAAAAAAGGCTTGTTTATGATGAATTGCTTTCTAATCAGTTGGCGCTTGCTATTGTTAGGCAAAGACACAAAAAACAAGCGGGCCGAAGCATAAACGGAAATGGGGTTTTAAGGGAAAAATTGCTTAAAAGTCTTGGGTTTGAATTAACAGATGCGCAAAAAAGAGTATTAAGTGAAATCTATCAGGACCAAGAAGCTGAATATAAAATGCTTCGGTTAATACAAGGTGATGTTGGAAGCGGAAAAACAGTTGTTGCTTTTTTAAGTATGCTAAATGCTGCCGAATGCGGTTGTCAGTCTGCCATTATGGCACCAACTGAAATTTTGGCCAAACAACATTTTGAAACCATGAAAGCATGGGCTGATATTATCGGAATTAAAATTGAACTTTTAACCGGAAAAATTAAGGGCAAAAAAAGAACCGAGATTTTAGAGTTGCTCAAAAATGGCAAAATTGACATTTTAATCGGAACTCATGCTCTTTTTACCGAAGATGTTGAGTTTAAAGATTTGGGCTTTGTTGTTGTAGATGAACAACATCGTTTTGGAGTAAATCAAAGATTGGAACTGACAAACAAAGGTAATAAACCCGATATTTTGGTTATGACGGCAACCCCAATTCCGAGAACACTTGTGTTAACTCAATATGGCGATATGGATTATTCAAAAATAGATGAAGTGCCAAAGGGCAGAAAACCTACTGATACCAGAGTTATGCCGTTAACAAAAATAGAAGATGTTGTTGTTGCGCTGGAACGCAAAATAAAAAACGGAACGAGAGCCTATTGGGTGTGTCCGCTCGTTGAAGAAAACGAAAAATTAGATTTAGCGGCGGCTCAAGAGAGATATTTGTCTTTACAAAAAATTTTTGGTGATAAAGTGGGGCTTATTCACGGCAAAATGAAAGAGAAAGAAAAAGACGCAGTAATGGAAAAATTTAAAGTTGGCGAATTGTCAATTTTGGTTGCCACAACCGTTATTGAAGTCGGGGTAAATGTGCCGGAAGCAACCATTATGATAATTGAAAATGCACAAAGATTTGGTTTGGCTCAACTTCATCAGTTACGAGGGCGCATTAAACGAGGTTTTGAAGCTTCAAATTGCATTTTGCTATATGGTTACCCGTTAAGCGATGTTTCAAGAGAGCGATTAAACATAATGAAAAACAGCCAAGACGGTTTTTTGATTGCCGAAAAAGATTTGGAAATTAGAGGCGGCGGAGAAATTTTAGGTACCAGACAATCCGGATTTAGCGAATTTAAGTTAGCAGACTTAAGCGAACATAAAGATTTGCTTTATGCAGCTAAAAAAGATGCTGATATGATTTTGCAAACAGATAAAAATCTTAACACGGAACGAGGAAAAGCTTTAAGAATTTTGCTTTATTTATTTGAACGGGACGAAGCCATAAAAACTTATCTAGCAGGGTAAAAATATAACATAAAAAAGAGGACGCTTTTTAAAACGTTCTCTTTTTTATAAGGTGTTGGTATAATAAATTAAAGCTAATAAATAAAGATTTTTATTCTTATTTGATAATGAGTAATATTTTAATTTTGTATTGACAGTCAATTCTAATTTTGCTAAACTTTTTATTAGAGCGGAATTGACGCTTGTTGCCTGCCTTTAGGCGAACCCGGACGGGACAATTACTGATTTGATATTTTACATAAACATCTTTTAGGAGAACGTTTGGTTGGCAGGCACCAAAAATATATGTTCTCGCTGATAGGAGTTTGTGTTATGACTGATACCAATTTAAAATTATCTCCGGATACTGTTAAAAATTTATTTGATAATGGTAAGTGCTTGACTTTTAAACCATTTGTTTCTTCGCAAGCATGGGTTTATGCAATGGATGAAAAACATAAGTTTGAAAAACAAACCGGAAAAAAAGCGGTTATTAAATCTAAAACCGCAATAATGGCTCAAGAAAATTTTACTAAAAGCTTTCACTTTTTTTCAAACGGAATTTTAATTTTAGCAACAACATCTGAAAAGAAAATCAATAATATTAAAAGAGTTATAAAACTTCAAGGCTTTAAAATTGAAGAAATCTATGGACCGAAAAATCCGATGGATGAAATGTATTTTGATATGTTTTTGCATGATATTACCAAAGAGGCGGAAAAACGTTATCCTTATCAAGAAGATTTGCTTATTGAGCCGTTGTCTGATGTCAAAACTTTTGTAGAAAAGCTTTTTACGGATAATAATGAATGCTTAAGTGCATCTAAAAATGAAATATTAAATCCTAAATATCGTGACTATATGGCTATTTTTGCCAATGGGCGAATTATTGTATCCGAAGAAAAAGCAAATCCTAATAATATTTTCGGGACTTCTGATTATACGGATTTTAAGAGTTATGACTCTGATTATGTAGTATTAGAATATGAATATGTTCCGCATTTCTATTTGGAAGCAATTTATCAAAAAGCAAAAGAATATGATTGGTATATTTCTAAAGAAAATATGCAAAAACTTATGCCGCAACAAAATATATCTGATGAAGATATAAATAAAATGAATGCTTATATTGATAGTTTATTAAAAAACAGAAAATGTATAAGTGTGACAATTCCGTATATGGGCGGAAGCCTCGCTTTGTCTCCGGATAAAGAAAAATATACACTTTTTGATGATGGAACACTTGTTTATGCAAAACAATCGGCACCAACAAGGTTTTTGAAAGACTGTTTTCCGGATTTGGAAATAAAAGAACATAAGGTACCCGAATATTATATTGAACATATTTATGAGCGCCTTTTAAGTTTGCAAAAAAGTGCTAATACTATTTTTGCAGAAATGCTTAAGCAAAAAGCAAAAAAACTTAAAAAAATGATTGATATTCCGCATTATCAAGCGTTGGAAATTGTTTCTAAAATGGCGGGACTTTCGTGTTGGGAACAGGTTAGTAAATTAACCGAACAAGAATCAAGACGAGGTGTTTATATTGAGCAAAAAAGAAAAAAAATTTATAGCAATAAAACTGCCGAAGAGCTAATTGAACATGAATATCATGTTTTTTTAAAAAATAATAAATAGTTTTTTGAGTGCTTAAAAAATGCCCGAATTACTACATGTTCGGGCATTTTAAAAGTTCATTTTTATTGTTAAGTTTTGTGTGGCTTTATCATTTTGTCCGAGGATAATAATGCTTTCGGCATTTGCTGTTGTAACAAATATCATCAAT
>JBGVOY010000061.1:0-8253 GCA_045126755.1 Alphaproteobacteria bacterium
TAAATCACGTTTTCGTTTTGCTCCGATTCCTTCAATATCGTCAATTCTGGATTTAAATACCGATTTTGCACGTTTTTTTCTATGAGTTCCAATAGCAAACCTGTGTGCTTCATCACGCAAATTTTGCAAATAAAACGCAAGCGCAGACCTATACTCTAAAGCAAAACTTTCTTTACCTTTTATATGATAAAATTCTTTTCCCGCATTACGGTCGACACCCTTTGAAATTGCAATTATCGTAATATCGTTTAAGTCATAATTTTGCAAAGCTTCGTGCACGGCATTTAATTGCCCCAAACCTCCGTCAATTAAAACCACATCCGGTTTATTTTGCTCGGTAAGTTTATCAAACCTCCTGCTTAACACTTCTTTCATCATGGCAAAATCGTCATTTGTAATAGTTTCGTTTTTAATATTAAAAGTCCGATACGATTTTTTATCAAAACCTTGCCTGTTTGCCACAACCATTGCCCCAATAGCATACGAGCCTTGAATATGTGAGTTATCATAAATTTCAATTCGATTCGGAATATCCGGTAAATCAAAAACTTTTACCATTTCCTTTAAATTGTTTTCTATTGACATATTAAGTGCCAATTTTCTTTCAATAGCAGCCAAAGCATTATTATTTGCACGCTCAAGCAATTTTGCCTTATTTCCTTTTTTAGCATTTATAATTTTTGTTTTCAGAGCGTTTTGTAAAAAAGAAGCATTATCCGTTTCAAACGGAATATATATTTCTTTAGGCGCCGGATTATTTGCATAAAATTCACTGATAAATGCTTCCAATATTTCTTCCTTACGAGCATCTTTTATCTGAACCGGAAAATAAGCGCTATTACCGCAATTTTGCCCGTTTCTTATCATAAAAAGTTCTATGCACACCATTTCATTTTTAAAAGCATAGCCTAAAATATCAGCCGATTTTATATCAGCATATTCAACATTTGTTCCGCTCCAAATTGAACTGATAGCCCTTATTCTGTCCCGCAAAATTATTGCTTGCTCATAATCGGTATTTTCACTTGCTTGTTGCATTTTAAGTGTCAACTCATCAACAATTTGCGTGCTTTTTCCTTCTAAAAAATCTATTGTATCTTTAACCGATTTTTGATAATCTTGCCAAGAAATTTTATTAACACACGGTGCAGAACACCTTTTTATCTGATACAACAAACAAGGTCTTTGCCTATTGTTAAAAACACTATCACGGCACGTTCTTAGCATAAATGCCTTTTGAACAAAATCCAGTGTTTCATTAACGGCTGCAGCACTGGCATAAGGTCCGAAATATTTGCACTTATCGTTTCTTTTACCGCGAAACTTTCTTAATGCGGGATATTTATCTTTCATATCAAGCATCAAAGAAGGAAACGATTTATCATCTTTAAGTAAAATATTAAACCGAGGTGAGAACTGTTTAATCAGTTCATTTTCAAGCAAAAGAGCCTTTGCTTCATTTTCAACAACTATAAATTCCATTGTATCAATTTCAGCGACCATACGTTTTAGTCTTACCGGCAATTTATCAAAATGCGTATAGGCTGCAATTCTGTTTTTAATATTTTTTGCTTTACCTACATATAAAACTTCTTTATCTTTACTAATCATACGGTATACACCGGCTTTTGAAGGAGCAACTTTTACATTATTTTGCAAAACTTCAAGTCCGTGTTTTATATCCGCCATTTTTCCCTCGTTTAATGCAAAACCATAAATATAAAGGTCATAAAGATAAAACCGCCGAACACTGCCGCAGCAGATTTATCGGTTTTTTTTACTCCGTAAGTTTCCGGCAGAATTTCGTTTATCACCACAAACATTAAAGTTCCTCCGGCCAATGCCATCGCAGAAGGTATAATATATAAATTCAAACAGGTTAAAACAACGCCTATTAAAGCACCAATCGGTTGTAACATACCCATTAACAAAGCGGTTAAAGCCGCTTTTGTCTTTGATTTTCCGGCACCGTATAATGCTATTGCCATAATAAGTCCTTCAGGTATATTATGAATAGCAATACCTAAAACCAAACTTAGCGGATTTAACAAATCATGAGCGCCGTAAGCCACACCAACCGCAAGTCCTTCAGGCAACTTATGAAGCGATATGGCAATAATAAAAAGCCATGCCTTTTTCAAATCAAAGAATGGTCCGTGATGTCCTATATGATTATGTTCATGAGGCAACAAATCATTTAAAATCCATACTAAAGAAACCCCGAAAAAAACCGCTCCGCAATAATGAATTGCCCCCATATAATGATTAAGGCTTGCATTCATAATCTCGGTCATAGACGGAACTAAAAGAGAAAATATTGCAGCCGCCAACATAACTCCGGCAGCAATATTAAGCATCATATTTATATTATCTTTTGAATACTTTTTTTTCAAAAAAATAAAACAACCGCCGACACCTGTAAACACTCCGGCAACTAACGAAGCTAAAATTGCATGAATAAATATCGGCATATTATAACTTAACATCTTCGTCTTCTTTCTTACGAGTTAACTGCGCCAACGTAATCTTTTTAGTCATAAACTTTTCATCAAAAATTTCTTTTATTTTTTCTCTCATAAGCTCCGGCTCAACAATATCGGCAAAAAAGAATTGACTGTTACATCCTTCTTCTTTTTCAACGCTGCCGCCCGACTTTTTAAACAAGCCTTCAGCCAAAGCAAGTGCCGAAATCATATCATATTGCATAGACTTAGGCAAACAACTTTCACTCGCCTCAACAAGCATTTTTGCCACCGGATTTTTGCTGGATTTTGCCTTATCCAAAAACTCATATCCCATACCTAATTTATCCGGTAAGCCCGATGGAACGATAATGGTTTTGACATCTTTTTCTTGCACATATTCAAATAAAGTTTCTGCAGCAGGTCTGCCGATTTTAAGATTAAAAGATTCCTGATCAGGTAAATATTTGCCATCTTCGGTTTTTTGATTTAAAACATTGCCCATTATCACAATTTTTTTCACTTTTTTCTTTAAGGTATCTTGTGTGCCTTTAATATATTTTGCAAAATCAGCAAAAGGTGCATTGAGTAAGATAAATATATTTTTATCTTTTACCGATTTAACATATTCTTGTAAAAAAACTATACCGCTTCTTAAAATTGTCATTCCGGAATTTTCAAAGATGTGAGAAAACTCATTTTCGGGATAATTATTTTCTTTTTCCTCATCTTCAACTTCATAATCTCCGCCGGGAACAACTCTGACAAACGGCTGTCCCAAATATGACATAGCGCCTTTAGCATACATAGCTCTTCGGCGTCTTACCTCATACACTCCAAGTTCGGTAATAATCCCCTTTATACTGATATAATTATGTTCTGCCAAATATGAAAGCACAACCAAAGATGCCAAATCATCATGGTAGTTGTTTATATCGGTGAAAACCAACACCTCAGGTATTTTACGTTCTTTTTTCTGCTTTGCCATATCAGCCTAACTTACTTTTCAAAATTTGATTAACCATTGCCGGATTTGCCGTTCCTTTAGATTGTTTCATAACCTGTCCGACAAACCATCCCATAAGATTTTGTTTTCCTCCCTTATATGCTGCAACATTATCGGGATTTGCATCTAAAACAGCATCAATAATTGCTTCAATCGCATTAGTATCGGTTACTTGTTTTAAGCCGTTTTCTTCAACAATTACCTTTGGTTCTTTACCGGTTTCAACCATAATTGCAAAAACATCTTTTGCCGTTTTGCCGTTAATTGTATTATCTGAAATCAAATCAACCAACGCACCTAATTGCTGAGCGGATACGGGAGAATTTTCTAAACTCAAATGCTTTGCATTAAGCATAGCAAAAAAATCGCCCATTAACCAGTTTGCAACCTTTTTGGCATCTCTTCCAAAAGCTGCCTTTTCAAAAAATTCTGCCGTTTCTTTATTTTCGCATATCACTGTAGCATCATAAGGTGTTAATTTTAATTCATTAACAAAACGCTCCTTTTTGGCATCGGGGAGTTCAACCATTTCTTTTTTAATATTTTCAATAAATTCGTCAGATAACAAAAGCGGCGGCAAATCCGGTTCCGGAAAATAACGATATTCATTTGCGTTTTCTTTTTTCCGTAAAAACTTTGTTTCACCGGTATTTTGATCAAAACTTCTGGTTTGTTGTTCGATTACTCCGCCGTTTTCGTATGTTTCCACTTGTCTTTTTGCTTCAAACTCAATAGCTTGCATAGCAAATTTAACCGAATTTACGTTCTTAATTTCTGCTCTTGGTCTTAACTCGTTGCTTCCTAAAGGTCTGACAGAAACACTGGCATCACAACGCATTGATCCTTCATCCATATTACCGTCACAAGTCCCTAAATAGCGAACAATCGAGCGCAATTTTCTTAAAAAAGCGCCGGCTTGTTCAGGTGATCTGAAATCAGGCTTTGTAACAATTTCCATCAAACCGACACCTGCTCTGTTATAATCTAAATAACTTTTTTTAGGATTGATGTCATGAATAGATTTTCCGGTATCTTGTTCAATATGGATTCGTTCAATTCCTATTGTTTTTGTTTCGTCATTTGCCAAGTCGATTAAAACTTCGCCTTCACCTACAAGCGGATATTCATATTGCGTAATTTGATACCCTTGCGGCAAATCGGCATAAAAATAATTTTTACGAGAAAAAACCGAACGATTGTTTATCTTTGCATTTAAGCCTAAACCTGTTTTAACAGCCTGTCTTACGCATTCTATATTCAAAACGGGCAGCATCCCCGGCATACCGGCATCAACAAAAGACACATTTTCATTTGCATCTGCACCATATTCGGTCGAAGCAGAACTGAATATTTTAGATTTTGAAATAATCTGACAATGAATTTCTAAACCGCAGACAATTTCCCATTTACCGTTTTGTGTTTCTATAATATATTCTGCCATTGTTATTTCCTCTTAAAATTTGCATCTTGTTCAATTACGAAACCGGATTTGAAAATTGTTTCTTCATCAAACGGTTTTCCGATTAGTTGCATACCGATTGGAAGACAATTTTCAGATAATGCAACCGGTAAACTCATTGCAGGCAAACCGGCCAAGTTAACCGATACGGTAAACACATCATTTAAGTACATATTTATCGGATTTTCTTGCATAGACTTATCACCTATTGCAAATGCTGTTGTCGGAGTTGTAGGCGTCAATATTACATCGCATTTTTCAAAAGCATTCATAAAATCTTGCCTTATTAAGCGACGCACTTTTTGTGCTTTAACATAATATGCGTCATAATATCCGGCAGATAAAACGTATGTTCCTATCATAATTCGACGCTTAACTTCCTGACCAAACCCTAAAGTTCTGGTATTTATGTAAAGCTCATCCAAACTGCTGCCTTCAACTCGTTTTCCGTATCTTAAACCATCATAACGTGCCAAGTTTGAAGAAGCTTCCGCAGGAGCGATAATATAATAAACTGGTAAGGCATATTTTGTGTGCGGTAAACTGACATCAACAATTTGAGCACCGCGTTGTTTTAATATATCGGCAGTTTCATCCCAAGCTTTTGATATTTCGGCATTTAGCTTATCAGAACGATATTCTGACGGAATACCTACTTTTAACCCTTGTATATTTTCTCCTAAAACTTTTTCAAAATCAGGAACTTTTATATTGTAAGAGGTAGAATCTTTTTCATCAAATCCGGCCATTTGTTTTAATAATATTGCGCAGTCCGTAACGTCTTTAGCCATTGGGCCTGCTTGGTCTAAAGATGATGCAAATGCCATAATGCCATAACGAGAACAACGTCCGTAAGTCGGTTTAATACCGGTAATACCGCAAAAAGCAGCAGGCTGACGAATTGAACCTCCGGTATCAGTTCCGGTTGCGGCTGCACACATTTTAGCACAAACGGCTGCTGCCGAACCGCCCGACGAACCACCGGCAACCAAATCAATATCTTTACTCCAAGGGTTAACACACGGACCAAAAAAGCTGGTTTCGTTACTTCCGCCCATAGCAAACTCATCCATATTAAGCTTGCCTAAAAACAGAGCCCCCGCATCTAACAATTTTGCGGTAACGGTTGATTCATATTGAGGAACAAAATTTTCCAAAATCTGTGAACAGGCGGTTGTCTTGATATTTTTGGTGCAAAACAAATCTTTAATACCTAAAGGAATACCTTCTAATGCTCGTTCTGTTCCTTTTAAATATTTTTCATCCGAAATTTTTGCACTATCTAACGCGCTTTGTGCGCACTCGGTTACAAAAGCATTATATTTTTTATTCTTTTCAATATTTTCAAGATATGCGGTTGTTAACTCCGTAGCACTGAAAGTTTTATTTTTCATACCTTTTATTGCTTGAGCAATCGTTAAATCTGTTAAATCTGTCATTATCCTACTCCACAAATTTCGGAACCGAAAAATATCCGAACTCACCGGAAGGTGCATTTTTCAACACTTCTTCTTTTTTATTGCCATCTTTAATAACATCATCACGGCATAATAAATTTTCTTCATTTACTGACACAAGTTGTTCGACATTATCTACATTTATTTCATTTAACTCTTCAACCCAAGCTAAAATCTTATTAAACTCATCTTTTGTTTCATCTAATTTATTTTCTTCAATTTTCAATTTTGATAGGAAAGCAATTTGCTTAACCGTCTGATTATCAACTGCCATATTTTAACCTTTCTTTTTAAAAATCTTTTTTGTTGTTTTAGCAATTTACAAAAAAAGTTGCAAGCAAAATTATCTTACATTGACACTTTAAAAGGCAACATAATTGTATCATAACGCAAATAATGCAACATTTTCATATCTCTGATATTCAAGCCATATTTTTCTGCCATTTCAATAGCCGGCAACCCGCCGCCGCTTTCAATATATTTTACGAGTTTTTCCTGAAAACTTTGTTTGCGCGGAAAATATAAAAGCAAAAACTTATCTGTCGGCTTTATACCTGATAAATCTTTTGCTTTTAAAATTGCATATTCAATACCGCCCAAAGCATCTACCAAACCCAATCTGACAGCATCGGTTCCCAACCATACTCTTCCTCTTGCCACATTATCCATTTGTGTTTTATCAAGTTTTCTTGCATTCATAACTTTTGTAGTAAAATCTTGATAAATTCTATCAAGAGAGGCATTAAATATTTTTTGTTCCTTTTTACTGAATGTATGATTATAGCTCAAAATTCCGGCATTATCTCCAAAATTTATTTCACCCCAATTTATATCTAAATTCTCCCATAATTTTTTTAACACTATTTTACCGCCGACAACACCTATAGATCCTGTAAAAGTTGCAGGCATCGCAACAACATAATCAGCCGCCAATGATATAAAGTAACCGCCCGATGCGGCATAATTTCCCATAGAAACAACAATCGGTATATTTTTTTCTTTTTTTAAGTCTTCAAGTGCAAACCTTATTTCATCAGATGCAGTATAACTTCCGCCCGGAGAATTAAGCCTTATTACCAAAGCTTTCAGATTTTCCTTATTTTTCAATTCTTCAATTTGCTTAATTACGCTTTGCGAACCGATAACCGCCTCATTTAAGGGGCTGTTTGAACTTACCCCGTCTTCAATAATCCCGTCTAACACCAAAAATGCGACCAACGGAAAATTTTTATCGTCATATTCGTTAATGGCAGACATATAACTGTCAATCGATACAAATTCGGCATCATATTCTTTTTTCAAAAACGTATTTAATTCTTGCTCGTATGCAATTTTATCAATAAATTTGCTTTGTAATGCAAATTCGGCATCAACAGGAGCCTCATTGATAACTTTTTTAACATCATCATTTGACAAGTTTCTGTTTTTTGCTATTTGCTCAACTAACTGATTGAACAATCCCCCACCGACTTTATTTAATTCTTCTTTATATTCTGCCGTAAAATCTGAACTTATCAAAGAACTTACTGCGGTTTTATATTCATACCTTGAATAAAACTCAGGCTCGACACCTATTTTTTTCAAAACCTTATTAAAAAACGGCACTTCAATATTTACACCGGTAACTCCTATTTCTGCCGAAGGTTGCAACCAAATCTGATTAAAATTAGATGCTAAATAATAATCTTTGCTTCCGCCGCCTAAAAAGCCGATGGAACTTGAATAAATATAAGCTTGTTTTCCGCTTGATTTAAAAACGTTAATAGCATTTGATATATCTTGTATTTGAGCCAATCCCAACGAAGATGCGTTTATATTTGCTTTAATTGCCTTAACTTTATCATCACTTGCCGCAATATTTATTGCTCG
>JBGVOY010000062.1:0-3976 GCA_045126755.1 Alphaproteobacteria bacterium
GAGCGCTTGAATGGCATTCAAGAGGTCAGGGGTTCGATTCCCCTCAGCTCCACCAATTATCAAAAGGTTCACTTTTATATGAACCTTTTTTTATTTTAAATATCCCCTACTTAACAAATTCAAAAAAGGCTCCTTAATAAAGAGCCCGTATAATTATTCGCCTTGTAAAAGCTTTTCAATAAGTTCCTTTGTCGTCGGAATACCATTTTTATATAACGGATCATCAGCAAAACGATATACTTGGTGTCCGGCAAATATTAAGTTATTTTGAACATCTCCGCCATGACCTCCGTCATAAAGTGTTTTATGAATACAATAAGTTCTCGGATCAGGTAATTTACCTGTTGAAAGTGTTGCCTTTGACCAAGTAGAAAATTGACATTGAGATAAACAACCTGCACATTCTGCTCTGTCTATTTTCATCTGGTTCCAATCTTTAAGGGTCAAAAACACTACCGTATTATCCGGAGTTTCTTGAACAACGCTATAACCTAAATCTATCTGATTTTGAGCCTTTTGCATATCTTGAGTTCTTATATAAACCGAACGTGCGGCATTTAACGGTAAAGCGCAAGAAAAATCATTATCAGGCTCAGACCTGTATTCAATTTCATTATTTTTACGCTCAATCAGCTTGCTTAAAAATTCATTTTTAATTGCGGATGAATAAAAACCCGTCGGAGAAAATTTTTGCAAAATAACATCACCCTTTTTAACATTAAGAAGCAAATTTTTCCAAGCATCACTAATCGGGCTTTCTTTAGTTAACATAGGACGAGTTCCGAGTTGAAAAGCAATATCGCCGATTTCCGGATTATCAATATAATCTTCCCATTCCTTTAAGTTCCATACACCACCGGCTAAAATAATCGGAGTTTTCTCCAAACCTAAGCTATTTAAAACCTTTCTCAATTCAACTAAGCGCTTATAAGGAACTTCCGGCATATTAGGATTTTCGGCATTCGATAACCCGTTATGACCGCCGGCAAGCCATGGATCTTCATAAACAACACCGCCCAAAAATTCCGGACATTTTGAATAGGCTCTTTTCCATAAAATCTGGAAAGCTCTGGCTGATGACACAATCGGATAATAATATACCCCAAACCCTGAAGCCAATTCACCAAGTTGATACGGTAAACCTGCTCCGCAAGTAACCCCGTGTATCAAACCCTTTGAACCCTCCAATATTTTTTCAATCATTTTTTGAGAATCAGCCAATTCCCAAAGCATATTCATATGGATACGCCCGTTACCGCCCGAAATTTCATAAGCTAACTTTGCTTGAGAAATACCTCCCTGTATAGCATATTCGACTAATTCTTCATGACGTTCCAAACGTTTTTTCTTGGTAAAACTTTCCATTATAACTTTACCGTTATTATCTAATACGTCAGGGGTAACACCTGAAAATGTTCCGACACAATTTTCCTTAGCCCAAGCTCCCGAACTGTATCCGTTACTTGCATTGATACCTTTTCCACCCTCTATTAAAGGTAAAACTTCTTTTCCCGATAAAATAATGGAGTTTAATTTTTTCAATAGTTTATCCTTTTCAAAAATTGATTTTAACCTTCTTATAATCATTTTTTTTAAAAAGAAAAGTAGGCACTTTTTATTCGCATAGTATCCAAAAAGATACTTTAGGCAGATTTTAAGACTTTGATAAAAATAAAAATTTTTGATAAATTACTTTATCAACCTGAAAATTTCTCCGGACATATCATTTAAGAGCCAAAACGATAACAATAAAATTATCAAAGCATATACTTTCATCATATTGAGGAAAAAGTCATTCTTCAACAGCGGTAGTTTTTTTGATAAAAAGTTTCCTAAACGATAAATCAGACACATTATAACTGTAATCATAAAAAGTTGCACAAAATATCCGCCTGATGTTATCAAATCTTTTAGTGGTTTTAAAATAAAATACAACGAACTGAAAAACGCAAAGTATATTATCAAGCCGAGAGATGTAAGTTTATTTATTTTGATAAATGCCAAGCGTTTTTGTTTTTTCAGTTCCTTATTTTTTTCATCTGACAACTCCGAAATTTCAAGCCCTCTTATTTTTGCCGGCATCTGACTTTCGGTTTTGACATTTTGCAGCTTTTGCTTTACTTTTTGCTCCACTGCGCATAAACCGCATCCTTTAGAGGTAAAATAAACATGGTCATGATTATTTTTACAATCTTTTAACTGTGTTGACAACTCTTCTAAATGCTCTTGCCACTCCTTAGCCGTAGGCCTTTTCTGACCTTCCATAAAAGCTCTGTCAAATAATGTTAATGTTTTTTTATCAAAATATTCGTGCAAACTATAAGGATGAGCAGCCTGATATTTATCTGGCCATAAACCGTAAGCATAATTATAGTGTTCTATACGTTCCTGTATTGACAACATTTCATCTGTTTGCTTTCTCGGTGTTCCGGAAAAAGGATGAATCCCGTTATTTAAGAGCTTAAACAAAATTACCGCCAACGCAAAGTTATCCTGTTCTTCTCCCATATCTTCACAAGTTTGACTCATACCTTCCGGATAAATATATTCTTCGCTGACAAATTCAGCCGGATATCGATTATTTTCGCCCTTAATTGAAAAACCATCGCAGTCAAACATGGCAATAATCATATTTTCTTTATAAACAAACACGTTTGAAGGCTTCAAGTCAACAATATAATGTCCTCGTTTATGCAATTCGGCAACCGTTTCCGCCAAACTGCAAGCAACATAAAACCTATTGGCGTAACTTTCGGATAACCCTAATTTTTGCCTGACTGCTTTTTGCATTAAATGGTCTAAAGATACCGCATCATCAGTATTGATAAACGGCATCAAATATCCGACACAAAACCCCTCATCATCTTCCAAGATAGCCTCCGGCCACGCTATCTGAACAAAATCTTGTCCGGCAACCTGTATAGGAGGCATATTAGGGCGATTCTGCAACATCGCTTCAAGCTTTCTGCGATTTGTCTGACTTTTATTTTTTTCATGAAATATTTTAGCAACCAAGTGCGGATGCGTAACACTCTTGTATATCTTACCCGCAGCTCCGCCTTTATTGATAAGCTCGCCTAATTGCTCACGTTCAAAGTGTCCGTCACTGAATATGGCATTATATGAAACAGAACTTATATTGCTCATTATATCTTCACCCATAAAAACGTTTTATCATCCGAATTTAACTTTTGCGCTCTAGGATTCGATAAAGTATTATTCAAAGCTCTCAGTGCTTTTTTTCTGTCCGGTTCGGTTTGCAAAAAATTATTTATCGGATTTACAAATCCTGTTTCAATATCTTCAAAATTGTTCTTAAAAGCAAAACCCGTAACACCATCAGTCATAAGCATCAAATTTTTAGCTTTATCAAAAGTCGTAAAACGTAAACTGTCTTTCCAATCATCCATCGTATAAAAATAAGTTTCGCAAGAAAAAATACCGTTTTCCGGTTGCGATATTATTGTTTCTTCATTTCGTAAAAATGCTATTGCGGCTCCATCTCCTATATGAAAAAAAACTCCTCTGTTTTTGTAATAATACACTCCGACGACAGTTGCGGCAAAATTTATTATTCCGCTCTGATTTTTATATTTATTGTATCGATGTAATATGAGTTTATTTCTTGCCACATCGATTGCATCAACAATTTTCTGCTTAATATCGGTCATGGAAGCGGAAATTAAAATATCACAAAGTGTATCGCAAACAATTTTAGCTCCGATTTTTCCATATTTGGCAGAACCTGCCCCATCGGAAACAACAGCAACAACCTTATTATTTCTTTTCAAATATTTGTAGCAATCTTGACAAGGAATATTTTTAGCTTTGTGATATTGCCCGACAACCGTAGATGCCAACACTTTTATGTCATCAGAATTATTTTTCATTCCAAGCATCTATATCCTTTAAAAGCACATCGGCATTAGGAGCCGCTTTTGAAATACATGAAACACTTCTGCTTAACCATAAGAAA
>JBGVOY010000063.1:0-6694 GCA_045126755.1 Alphaproteobacteria bacterium
TTTCTGACAATGCTTTTTGATGAACAAATATCTTCATTTACTTTAAAGTTTTTAATCGATGGCGATTTTATTGCCGTAATTACCATATTATCGTATATAAATTGATCTATTACATTTTCAAAGCTATTGTTGTCAAAATTATGATTTGAGCTTAACCCGTTGATTATCAACACAGAATTATCTAATATGTTATTTTTGTTTAATTTATCAATAAAATCTTGTAATTTTCCATACAGGCACTTTGTTTGATCTATATATGCTGTTTGTTTTAATGAAATGTTATTGTTTTTCATCCATGGAAAATCATCTTTACTAATCCAGTTATTACGATTTTTTATATTACAGAATTCATCATATATAAACATATCTGACGGTATATCCGCATAAACAAAATATGCATTTCGACCTGTATCCGATATGATATTATCTGCCAAAATATCAAATGTTTTAATAGAGTTTATGACATATAAGTTATTATAGTTTATTCTAAATAATGGCATATTTTCAGTATCTAAGAATAACTTGATAATATTGTTTAACGGACCTCTGTTTACAAGTCTCATGCTGAAAAACCATTCGGCAAACAATAATTGTGTTCGGCCCATTACAGACATACCGCTATTTTGTAAATTAACCGGGAAATTTATTTTTTCTATACATCTGTCGACATTAAACTTGTGGTTTTTGCGACATAAATCAATCCCTCTTGATTTATATGCCGAAATTTTGTAACCGGCTTTTCTAAAGCTGTCAAACATCTGATTATTGCTAAGGAAAACATATTCATCATTTACATTAAAGAAATTCCAATATCTGTATAAAAGCATGGTGTTGAGCATGTGTTCATTAGGAGTTTTGTTACTGAACGCATTTACCGATTGTGTGATATTTATAAATTGATTGGAATATTCTATAAATGAGTTGGGGTATATTTCAAAATTGTTTTTTGCGTAAAAACCGGTAATCAACTTATATGCATAAGCAGCCTGCGGACTTTTTATCATCGCTAATGTCTTATATGAAGAGAAATTAGGTAACATTATGTAAATAAATCTTTTATCATCTTTATCATTGGAAACATTCATTTGAGAACTGTATAATTCGGTAAATTCGTGAGCGTGTTTTTGGTATAGAGAGTCTTTTTGCAGAACTCCGATAAAAATAATAAAAAAGATAGCTACATACACAATCATAAATTTGTCTTCAAATTTATACATCAAGTAAAAAAGTAATGCCGATGCCATTAAAGATATAACAATATGAGAGCCCTTAAATAGAAATACGGGGGTAATACTGCCAATGTGTTTTGAAAAATAATTTCCGAGTATGGCGTTTGCATCAAGTTGGTAGAATTGATTGAACAATGCCGTAACAAACAAAAATGTGAAAACACAGCATATAATATTTTGTATCAGTGGTTTTTTATAACAAACACCAATCAGCGAAAAAGAAAAAATCAACAAAAATAACAGTAAAACGCAAACTTCGGCTGTCGGAATAATGCTATCATAAAAAACAATAAGGTTTCCCGATGATGCAAACAGCAATAAGTTGATAGACATCAGCAAATATATGTATACAGCTTTTAAAATAAAGCCTAAAGTCGTGGGATTGATATTTACATTAAACTTTGTCGGAATCTTGCATTTTTTTGAAAACTTCTCTGCATCAAAAACCAATGGTGATCTGAAACGACGATGATTCATAATTGTTTTCCTGTTATTTAAATTACTTTTCTTGCTAATATATTATAAAATAAACTTCAATTCTCAAGTTTTTATTATATCCTATCCACACTCAATTAAACATAATTTAATACTTATAAGCTATATTGTTTGCAAATATTATTTAATGGAGTTTTTTTATGAAACCTGCCAACATTACCGCTTTTGCCCTTGCAACTCCCAACAGAGGAGATAACAATCAGTTAATCGGATCATTTCACGCTATATCAGATATTGCAAATCCGGATTGGAATTATAAAAAATCATTTTTGTTTGCAAATAATGAAACTGATATTTTTGATGTCAAGGAAGCTTTTTCTTATTCTAATTTTGAAAATTATGAACATTTCAAACAAAAAGTTTTTGAAATGATAAATATATATTTTCAAGATAATGTAATCGTACCTAAAATATTTATTATGGTTTACGGACAAACGGAATCAGAAACAGCCGGCGTTAATGTAGATATGATGTGCAGAGCCGTAAAAGAATATTATGATGAACACAAGCTTGGATATATCGTTACATCGGTTCTAAACAGTAAATATCATAAGTATAAATATGTAGATTTAATAAATATTCCGAAGCATCTGCTTACATTTAACTCTCGTATAAGGCTTATAAAAGACAAGTCAGTGGCTTCTAAAACTCTGGTAACTGTAGGGACAATACATAATTTCAGTAAGCAAAATGTTATTAAAGAACATAAAAAACTGTTAACTAAACTTACGAAAAAATTTACCGACGAACTGCTTGTAAAACAAGTTAATAAACTTAAAAATTTTAAAAAAGCCGCCAAAAAAGTTGTTTTTTGCCTTGGCGGACGTGTTGAAGGAAGTGAAATCGTTTTTGATATAAACTATGTCGATAAATTATTTAATGATGCTTTGCTGTTAGATAAAGCCGGATTTGGTGTTGTGTTTGTAAACGGCCCGAGAACACCGAATAATGTTACGGATTTTTTGTATGAAAAATCGCTTTCTCATCCGCGGATTATTTTTCAAAATTCAAAACAAATTGCAAGTGATGAAAGTGATAGAACTCCTCAAAGATGGCGGATTTATTCAGGAATTTATGAAAAAGAATTTAAAAAATCAGAAGAACTCGGGAATGTTTATCCGGCTGTTTTAGGTTTCAAAAATACGATAGTTGTTCATTCTCTCGATACTTATGCCTGTTGTGAAACGGTTAATTCGTCTATTCCTACCGCAATTAGTGCAAAGGGCTTATACATAAACCCTAAAATCAGATACGACTGCCATAATTTGTATGAACTTATGTGCCCGAAATATGCTATTGATTTTGATGACTTTTTAAATAGTGCCATTAACTGCAATACTCAACCGAAAGATTTGAAATTGTTGTTGCTTTCAAGCCCTTCCAGAGTTTTTGCCGAGACTTTAATAAATAAGTTAATTGAACATTCTTAAAGTTCGGATGATACGTTTTTAACTATTTGCAAAATGATGTTGTTTATATCAACTGTTGTGTTCTGCACATTTTGATAAATTTGTGCCGTATAGTTACTCTTTATTTGCATTAAAGCAAAAGCCTTCAGTGTGGCTGCCGAAATTATTGCTTGCTCAATATCGTTTCCGATATAATCAGCTCCCTGCTCTTTGTTGTTTAAAGACATTGAAATTATTTTATCTTGATAATTTATTTTTATATCAATCCCTAAATATGACATATTGGCAATTTCTTTATAGGCTTCATTAACAGGCAAGTTATACAGTCTTATGGCATATTTTAAGGCTATGGTTAAGGCAACGTAAGGTTTATATGACTGAAGAGCTTTTTTATGGTCTTCCACCTTAAAAACAACACACTCTGTTTTTGTCTGATTTAAACAAGATGATACAAACAAGGCTACCGCAAATATATTTGAAGAAAATGATACTGAAGAATTACGTATAATTATTATCTGCTCTTTTTCATATTTTGAAAGTACTTGATTAGCAAATTTCCAATAATCTGTAAATGTTTTACACTCAATATCCGTTATTTCAACAACTTGTCGTCGTTGATTTAAAAATTCGTTATTATCATTTTTATCAAAAACAATTTCCAGCATTCACTTCATTCTTTCATCAGATTATTCCGTAGTTAAGAATATTTAATATAAACAAATAAGTCAAGGCTTAAAAGAAAAAAGCAGAGTTTAAAACTCTGCTTATAATATTAGTCTGTTACCACTGCATCCTTTACTGCCATAAACAAATGTATTCTGGCCGATCTTCCGTCATGAGAAATATTTACATCTTCTCCGTTTTTGTATCTTACATACGATTTATTATCGTGTACCCAATAGACGCAAAACAGGTCCAGCAAGATAGAAGGCATTGTGTTTGCAAACACCCCGCAGGCATCCAAAGTTTTTCCATCTTTTGACTCCAAAAAATCACGGATATAAGTTCTGTATTCTTCAATACATTCCGGAGTGCAAACTTTCCAGTTTTTGCGCTGAACGTATTCGTCATACATTTTGGCTTCCCAGTGACGTTCTATCAACAACAGCAGACCGGAATATACCTTCCTTTCATCACGTAGGGCAACCATCCAATCAGGCGAAAACTGGAAGCCGTAGATTTCATTGATGCGAGATGCATCCACATATCTGTGATATGAAAACTCTCCTTTGTCATTTTGGTAGCAGATAATGCACTTTGTCGCAATTTTATGATTGCTTGAAGTTTGTTCTCTCTGAGTAAGTATATCCACAAACTCTAAAGCTTCTTCTTTGGTCAAACCTAGTCTGTCCAAAGCATCAATTTTATCATGATTGAGCATAATTGAAAAAATTATTTGGTTTACAGAATGTTTATAGTAAAAATATCTGTATATGTCAAGCCTTATCATAAAGCAAAAAGCAGAGTCAAAAACTCTGCTTTTTGCAATTAATCTGAATAAGGGAGACTTTTTACAGACTTAATCAAACGGATATATCCTCTTTTAGCATCATGATCCGACAAAGACGCATCAGTTTTAAACAAGTTATACAAGCTGTAATGTTCGCCTGTATAAAGCTCTTTATCTTCTCGAACCCAGTAGTCATAACCATATGACAAATCCTTGATTTTGACTTTATTCTTTTTCAGCAAAGCCGCATCATCAGATGCCAAAAAACGCGCATACTCCTCCTGATATTCCTTAAGGAAGTCCAAAGTCATAACTTCCCATCCGTTGGCTTTAGCATATTTGTCGTAGTATTGAGCTTTCCAATGGATGTCAATAGCGATTGAAAAGTCGACGTATTTTTCAGTTTCATCATGCAACGTCATCAACCAATCCGGCATAACCTGAACTGCATAGATTTCATTAATGCGAAACGGGTCAATGTAGCGATGATAGGAGTATTTACCGTTCTCATCTTTGTAGCAGACAATGCAGTTTGTAGCAATTCGGCTATCCTTGTGAGAAATCCTATCATTTCTTGCAAGCCTTTCAATCCATTCCAAGGCTTCTTCTTTGGTCAAACCTAGTTTGTCCAAAGCATCAATTTTAGATTGTTTCATAATAGAAAAAATTATTTGGTTAATACCTGCAATTTAACTTAAGGTGTTAAAATTGTCAAGCTTTATTATACAAAAGAGCAGAGTTTAAAACTCTGCCCTTGAAGACTATTCGGTAACAACGACATCCTTTACCGGTAAAAAGAAACGGATACTTCCTGTGGCCATCGGCTCCTGCAGTCCCTCCGGTTTGTATGTCTTAATATCGCAAATGTGCGGCATTTGGGTTAGTGTCCAATAAGGCTGATAAGTATGCACACCCAGCAAGCAAATTCCGGTCTTATGGAATATTTCACAATCTTCAGATGCAAGGAATTTCTTGTAATAAGCTCGATAATCATTCCAAGTGTTATCATCCGGTATTTGCCAACAGCCATAAAGTTTTGATTGTTTTTCACGTGCTTCATCTATTGTAAACGTGTGATACATTAAACTGCTATCCCGATATTCATCTTTTATGGCCATTATCCAATCGGGCGAAAACTGAAAGCCGTAGATTTCATTGATGCGAGATGTGTCTACATATCTGTGATATGAAAACTCTCCACTCTTATCCCTATAGCAGATAATACAGTTTGTTTTGTGTTTTACTGCAGCGTGTTTTTCTACCACTTCTTGCCATGGATTATGTTTTTTTTGAGCAAGCATATCAACCCACTCTAATGCCTCTTCTCTGGTTAAACCTAGTTCTTCCAGAGCTTTTATTTTTTCAATGTGAATCATAATTAAACAGAATTACTTGGTTAATGAACAAAGAATACTATGGATATTTTATTTGTCAACTATTTTTTGTAAGCAGCTCGTCTTATTCTATCGTTAATAGCCATACCTATCCCAATTTCCGGTATTGGCGATATCGCAATTTTAGAGTATTTATTTTGACTATCGGCAATTCGCATATAGGCAAATAAATTTGCGGCAGCTTCACATAAATCAGCACTTGAACTTAAGTTTATATCAGCATCTTTTACATTACCGAAACCGATTAAAAATTCATCATTTTCTTTAGATGTTGCATTTATTCTGAATTCATGTAAAGGAGCATAATGCTTTAACATCTGTCCGGGAGATGACGGCAAATCAGGATTACCGTGCGAAATCAAAACTTCTTGATTTAAAAATTCTTCTAAACTTTCTTTGGCTATTCCCCCTGCCCGTAACATTACGACATTTTTGCCGGTTAAATCTATAATTGTAGATTCAACTCCAACTTTACACTGCCCCCCGTCAATAATCATATCTACACGATTACCTAAACTTTCAAATACATGTTGTGCCGTTGTCGGACTTATGGTTTGAGATTTATTGGCAGATGGGGCAACAATCGGAACACCGCTTTTTTTAATTAAATCAAGTGCAACCTGATGATTAGGCATCCTAACCGTTACTGTTTTTAAGCCGGAGCAGGCTAAATCAAGCGCCGGATTATCATCAATTCGGGGTAAAACAAATGTTAAG
>JBGVOY010000064.1:0-3365 GCA_045126755.1 Alphaproteobacteria bacterium
AATCGTTTATATGCTTTTATGCGTAGAGCTTATGAGGTTGGTGACGGAACATTACGTGAAACACCGTCAGGAACTGATTATCTTGAAGCCCGCTTTGAAAAAATGGATTTAGGTTTAAGTGAAGAAAAGATGGATGCTTTAGTTAATTTCGCTAAAGAAAACACTTATGCTTCAAAGAAAGATTTAGAAACCGGATTAAAAGAAATGTTCCCTGAAGGGCTTGATAAAAAAGCTCTCTCAACAATGGTAACAACCATTCACAGTAACCAACGTTTCTTCCAACACGCTCAAGAAATGGAGGCCTTAATTAACCTTATCGGTTGCGGTAAAGAATTACCTGCGGAAGAAGCCGTAAAAGTAAATGCTTTACTTGAACAAACAGATGAACTTTTGAAAACCGGTAAAGAAAATACCGTATTAACCGGATTAAACTTAAGCAAAGGCTGCAACGATGATGACGGTGAATGGAGAAGAGTCGTTACTGCGCCGAAACTTCCTGTTCTTGATGATGAGATAGAAATACCTGAACCTGAAATCGTCATTGATGATGCTCCGCTTGAGCTTGAAAATAAACCGATTATGGTAGCAAGAATGCCTTTACAGCAAGAGCCGCAGGAATTACCTGTTGAAGAACCGAAAGAAATGGGCGTAAGAAAACTTGTTACCACAAATTATGAAGATTTTGAAAATGGTCAAACTGCAGAAAAACAAACTGATATTACAGGTACTGCAAAAGCAAGAAGACTTTTAAGACGTGCCGGAAAAAGCATGGAATAGTTCTTTAACAAAATTGTAACCACATAAAAAACAAATAGCGAAGGATAACCTTCGCTATTTGTTTAAAAATATGCTTGATTTGTATATTTTTTGCTTGAAAAAAATATCTTTAATGATAAATTAACAACCGAAATTGATATGCCGTGCGGGGCTGTCCGCATATAATTTTTTAGGAGAATAATATGATTCGCGTAGGTATTAACGGTTTTGGCCGTATCGGTCGTTTAGTATTCCGTGCCGCTCAAAAAAGAAATGACATTGAAATTGTTGCTATCAATGACTTAATTGATGTTGAATATATGGCTTATATGCTCAAATATGACACAATGCATGGTCGTTTTGACGGTACTGTTGAAGTAAAAGACGGCAAACTCGTTGTTAACGGCAAGGCTATCCGCGTTACTGCAGAAAAAAATCCTGCAGACTTGAAATGGGGTGAAGTTGGAGCAGAATATGTTGTTGAATCAACCGGTTTGTTCTTAACAAAAGAAAAAGCACAAGGTCACATTGACGCCGGAGCTAAATATGTTGTTATGTCTGCACCTTCTAAAGACGATACTCCGATGTTTGTATGCGGTGTTAATACAAACACCTATCAAAAAGGCACACAATTTGTTTCTAATGCTTCTTGCACAACAAACTGCCTTGCTCCTATTGCAAAAGTTTTAAACGATGCTTTCGGTATTAAAGATGGTTTAATGACAACTGTTCACGCAACAACAGCTACACAAAAAACCGTTGACGGTCCTTCTGTAAAAGATTGGAGAGGTGGTCGTGCTGCTGCAGGAAACATCATTCCTTCTTCAACAGGTGCTGCAAAAGCTGTTGGTAAAGTTATTCCTGAATTAAACGGTAAATTAACAGGTATGGCTTTCCGCGTTCCGACATTAGATGTTTCTGTTGTTGACTTAACTGTTAACTTGGCAAAACCTGCTACTTATGAAGCAATTTGCCAAGAAATGAAAAAAGCATCTGAAGGTGAATTAAAAGGTATTTTAGGTTACACAGAAGATGCCGTTGTTTCATCTGACTTCTTAACAGATTCTCGCACATCTATTTTTGATGCCAAAGCCGGAATCCAATTAACAGATACATTTGTTAAAGTTGTTAGCTGGTACGACAACGAATGGGGTTACTCAAACAAAGTTCTTGACTTGGTAGCTCACATGGCAAAAGTTAACGGCTAATTTTTAAGCTTTTATCCCCGCCGTATGGTAAGTTGGTTTCAACTTCTTATGACGGGGATACTTTTTTTATTTATAAGGAAAAATTTATGAAAGAATACAAAACCATTGAAGATTTAGGCGATTTAAACGGCAAAGTTGCTATGCTTCGTGCCGATTTGAACGTTCCTATGAACGAAAACTTTGAAGTTACAAATACTGCTCGTATTGATAGAACCGTTCCTACCATTAAACTTTTAATGGAAAAAGGCGCAAAAGTTGTGGTTATTTCTCACTTTGGTCGTCCTGAAGGCAAAGGTGATATGAAAAACTCATTATCTCACGTTGCTCCGGAATTAGAAAAAGCATTGGGTTCAAAAGTTGTTTTTGTTGAAGATTGCGTAGGTCAAGTTGTTGAAGATGCTGTTAAAAACATGAAAGCCGATGAAGTTTTGTTACTTGAAAATCTCCGTTTCTACAACGAAGAGAAAAAAGGTAACGAAGAATGGGCAAAAGAGCTCACAAAAGTTGCTGATGTTTATGTATCAGACGCTTTCTCAACTGCTCACAGAGCTCACGCTTCTATGGTTGCCGCTGCTCAAAACTTACCATCTTCAATGGGCTTATTAATGGCTGAAGAAGTAGATGCTTTATCTAAAGGTTTGAACAATCCTGAACGTCCTTTAATGGCAGTGGTTGGTGGCTCTAAAGTATCTACAAAACTTGATTTATTAAATAACTTGGTTAAAAAAGTTGACAAGTTGGTAATTTCCGGCGGTATGGCTCACACTTTCTTAAAAGCAAAAGGTTTTGATGCCGTTAACGAAGAAAATTCTTTAGTTCAAATGGATATGTTAGATACAGCAAAAGAAATTATGACAACTGCACAAAATAATAATTGTGAAATTTTGTTGCCGTTAGATTTAGTTGCAGCAAAAGAATTTAAGCCAAATGCCGAACATAAAACCGTTGAATTGGATAACATTCCGGCATCCGGTTGGTCACTTTTGGATGTTGGCGAAAAAACAATCGCTTTAATTTGTTCTAAACTTGAAGAATGCAAAACTTTGGTATGGAACGGACCATTGGGTGTATTTGAAATGAAACCTTTTGACAACGCTACAAACAAAGTTGCACAAAAAGCAGCCGAACTTACTTTAGCAGGCAAATTAACATCTGTTGCCGGCGGCGGTGATACGGTTTCTGCTTTGGCAAATGCCGGCGTTGCTGATAAATTTACATACATTTCAACTGCAGGCGGTGCTTTTCTTGAATGGATGGAAGGAAAAGAACTCCCCGGTGTTGTTGTTATGAAAAAATAACATAAAAAAAATCCCCGATAGCATATCGGGGATTTTTTTTACTTAAACGGTTCTGTTGAAACAACTCCGCCATCTTTGATAAGCGCTCCTTTTCCTCTTTGCA
>JBGVOY010000065.1:0-6479 GCA_045126755.1 Alphaproteobacteria bacterium
TGATCCTGATAAATTTCGTTCTGACCATATATACGGATTGGTAAGAGCCGGATTTCAACATTTTTTTCAAGAAAGATTGTTTTTCAGTATTGAAGCCACTCATTTGTTTCATGATAATAAATCGGGCTTTGAGCATTTCCCCAGCACTAACTTGTGTTTTGGTTTAGGTTTTACGTTTTAAAAGAAACAGCCGCATAATTTATGACGCTGTTTCTTTTTTTGTTTATTTTCTGATATCAAAAACTTCAAAACTGTCTTTTAAGAAATCTGATAATTTTTTATCGTTTATCAGGTTTTCACACATTTCATCAGTGGTTGTTTTATCTGTTTCAATGGGGCGATATTTTTGTAAGTAATATTCTTTTACACCAAATTTTTTTATCTCGTTTGCAATTTTGTATATATCGTCAACCTTCAAAATTCTGGGATCACAAGTTGTTCTGCATTCAAATTTTATTTTACTGTTAACCAGTATATTCAGGCTTTCAATAATGTTTTCAACCTTATCAAAACAAGTTGTGGCAGTTTTGTATCTGGCAGGTTCAAAAGGGGCTTTTATATCAAGTCCTACCCAATCAAGTTTTTGAATTATTTTATTTAACATTTGAGGTCTGTAACCGCCGGTGTGCAAACCGACTTCGTATCCGAGATTTTTAATTTCATCAATGGCTTGACTTAAACCGTCTTGAACAAGAGGTTCTCCTCCTGAAAAAACAACGGCATCTAAAATTCCTTTACGTTTTTGCAAAAAACATTTTAACGATTGAAAAGTCCAGTTGCTTTCCGGATTTGCCCCTATTTGTTGTAAACTGGCATTATAACAAAACGGGCATCGCCACGGGCACCCCTGCATAAAAACAACGGCTGCCATCTTATTCGGAAAATCGACGATGCTGAATTTTTCAACATCGCCGATTATGATAGGATTAAAATTATCCATAAAATACTACTCAGCAGCCATAGCTAAATTTTGATTCATGCCAGAAACAGCTTTTTCTTCAGTAAAGCAAACTCTTGTGTAGTATTCTGATTTTTTACCTTTATTAAATTCAGAAACCGGACGATGATAACCCATAACGCGAGTCCAGATTTCGCAAGGTTGTCTTTCGCTGTCTTCTAATTTGATGGCATTAAAATCAATTACGTTGGTCATTTGTATTCTCCTAAATAAATTTTGTTATGAGTTAATTTATGCTACATTTTCTTGTTTGGCTTTTAAGGCCTTAATTTTTTCTGCTTTTTTCTCTTCGTCACAGATTGGGCAGAATTTATGTTCACCTGACAGGTAGCCGTGTTTAGGGCATACCGAAAAGGTAGGAGTAATAGTAATATACGGTAAGCGATAATTTGTTAAAACACGTTTTACCAAATCACGACAAACCTGTGCTGATGATATGCGTTGTCCCATGTATAAGTGCAACACTGTTCCGCCTGTGTATTTTGTTTGTAATTCTGATTGTAAATCAAGAGCCTCAAACGGATCATCAGTGAAACCAACCGGAAGTTGAGAAGAGTTTGTATAATACGGGTCTTCTTTTGTGCCGGCCTGAATAATGTCTTTAAATCTTTTCTTATCTTCACGAGCAAAACGATATGTAGCGCTTTCGGCAGGTGTGGCTTCCAAGTTATACATGTGTCCTGTTTCTTCTTGGATTTTAACCATTTTTTCGCGGATATAATCTAAGAATTTAATAGCAAATGCTTGTCCCCATTCGTCAGATATGTTATGTTCGTCACCGGTGTAGTTTCTAATCATTTCGTTGATACCGTTAACACCGATTGTAGAGAAGTGATTGCGAAGTGTTCCTAAATAACGTTTTGTAAATGGGAATAAACCGTTTTGAATGAGTCTTTCAATAACTTTACGCTTAATTTCAAGAGATGTTCTTGCAATATTCATCAATTCGTCAACGCGACCGAATAAACCTGTTTCATCACCTTTGTAAACATAACCTAAACGAGCGCAGTTAAATGTTACTACACCAATAGAACCTGTTTGCTCTGCAGAACCGAATAAACCGTTTCCTTTAGCCAAAAGTTCACGCAAGTCAAGTTGTAAACGGCAACACATAGAACGAATCTGACCAGGTTTTAATACGGAGTTTAAGAAGTTTTGGAAGTAAGGTAACCCATATTTTGCCGTCATTTCAAACAACAATAATGTGTTTTCGTCTTCCCACGGAAAATCCCATGTCATATTGTATGTCGGAATTGGGAATGTAAACGGACGCCCCTTAATATCACCTCTCATCATAACGGTAATGTAGGCTTTGTTAATCATTGCCATTTCTTCTTTTAAGTCGCCGTATGTAAATTCTTGTTCAACACCGGCAATAATCGGGTGTTTTTCTCTTAAATCTTCAGGGCATACCCAGTCAAAAGTAAAGTTTGTAAACGGTGTTTGAGAACCCCAACGAGAAGGAACGTTCAAGTTGTAAATGAGTTCTTGCATAGATTGTTCAACTTGTTCATAAGTCAAGCCATCTTTACGGATATAAGGAGCTAAATATGTATCAACAGATGAAAATGCTTGCGCTCCTGCCCATTCGTTTTGTAACGTGCCCATAAAGTTTACCATCTGTCCGACAGCTGCAGATAAGTGTTTAGCAGGACCTGCTTCGGTTTTACCCGGAACACCGTTAAAACCTTCGTGAAGCAAGTTTTTCAAAGACCAACCGGCACAATATGCTGCAAGCATATCTAAATCGTGAATATGAATGTCGCCGTTTCTGTGAGCTTCGCCTACTTCTGCAGGATAAACGTGGCTTAACCAATAGTTAGCGGTAACTTTACCGGAAACGTTTAATATTAAACCGCCGTTGGAATAACCTTGGTTGGCATTGGCATTAACGCGCCAGTCTAATCTTTCTAAGTATTCATTGATAGAACTTTCAACATCAACCATAATCTTTTTGTCAGAGCGCATACGACTGCGTTGATCACGGTATAAAATGTATGATTTTGCGGTGCTGAAATAATTGTCAGAGATAAGCACTTGTTCAACAATATCTTGTATTTGTTCAATAGATGGCAATGATTCGCTGAATTTGTGTTCCATTACCTTTAAAACTTTTGCAGTTAACAACCAAGCTTCCTGTTCTCCAAATTCACCGGTTGATGTTCCGGCTTTTAAAATTGCATTATAAATCTTACTGGAATCGAAAGGAGCTAATGTGCCGTCACGTTTTGTAACTTGGTCAATATTTATGTTATCATTTTTAACATTGGGCATTTCGTATTTATACTCTGACATTTATATTTTCCCTTATCAAATTTATTTATTTTACCTGTTTTTCTTATTTGCAACAATTGCTAATTGGTATACAATATATAGTATTAAAGAAAAGTAAAGAAACTATATATAGTATACACAAGAATTTTTTATTTATGATTTTTACTAATGATATTGTGATTTTAACTACGGATTTCATAATGCAAAAATATATGCAATCGCTCAAGCATTAAATGGTTAATAAAATAAAAAAATTATCTATCTTATTATAAATATGTATAAAAAATTTTTTGCACAGGTGGATAATTTTATTAACCTTTCTTAAAATACGTAATATCAATATGTTAGATGTAATTGTTTGATATTGTATGATAAAAAAATTTTGATAACAACTTTAAGTTTGTTAAACGTAAAATAAACAAGATTTTTTTTATGATTTTTAGCTTTTGCGAGTCGTTGATTTTAAATAAAAAAATCCCCGAATCGATAAAAGATTTCGGGGGTTAAAATTTACCAGAAAACTGGCGAATCGACAATTTCTTTCGGCAGTTTTCCGGAATATAACACACATTTGAGGATATGTCGGTCAAGAGGATAACTGTATACTTCTTCTGGGCTTTGAGCATATAATTCAAAAGCGCATACATCGTGTCTCAGGTCTTTTGGTATCTGACATAAAACCTCATAAATTGTCGGGGTTAGCAGATTTTGGTGCATACAATGATGATAAGTTGTTATCTCAGATATTTCATGTAAATCTGTTGCGGGTAAATAGATGTTTGTAGGAGCAGTGTGAACAAAACTCTCATGATAAATCCTAAATCCGTCAATCCAAAACTTATCTCCGCTTGGCTTTCCCAAACCAATTTTAAGACTGTCTGTCATTATGGGGTAAATTCTGTGTCCCCATATCAACGCATCTTCTTTTACAAGGCTATCCTCAGTTTTCAAGAGGTATTCAAGCTGTGTAATGATTTTTGACACATCTTCAGCAGAATATCCCATAAATTCAAGGCTTCTTTTTTTGTTTTCTAAATAAGTTTTCATACGCATAATAGTTTTAAGATAATACATATTTGCTTGCGTTATATGGCAGTTTTTATTTTTTTGCAATAAAAAAAGCCTCATCTGATGAGGCTTTAAGATTTTATTTTTCTTTTATATCAAGTTTAATGTGCAATTCTTCAAGTTGTTTTTCTGTTACCGTATTTGGAGCTTGCATCATTAAGTCTTGAGCTTTTCCGTTTAACGGGAAGATAATAACATCTCGGATAATCGGTTCATCAAGCAAGAGCATGATTGTTCTGTCGATACCCGGTGCTGCGCCGGCGTGCGGAGGCGCTCCGTATTTGAAAGCATTTATCATACCGCCGAATTTATTATCAACTACCGAGTTGTCGTATCCGGCAATTTCAAAAGCCTTATACATAATTTCAGGCTTGTGGTTTCTGACAGCTCCCGATGCAAGTTCAACACCGTTACAGACCATATCATACTGATATGCTAAAATATCTAATGGATTTTTATTCAAAAGCGAATCCATACCGCCTTGAGGCATTGAAAACGGGTTGTGAGAAAATTCTACTGCGCCGGTTTCTTCGTTTTCTTCATACATCGGAAAATCTACAATCCAACAAAGTTTGAAAGAGTTATAATCAAACAAACCTAATTCTTCGCCAAGTTTATTACGAACTTTTCCGGCAAATTTATTGATAACTTTTTTATCTCCGCCCATAAATAAAACGGCATCTCCATCATTTACGCCAAATGTATTTTTAAGTTCGTTAAGTTTTTCTTCGGAGAAGAATTTTGCAATACCTTTAGCTCCGTTTGCCGAAAATGCAACATAAGCCATACCGCCCATATTTTCTTCTTTGGCATAAGCGTCAAACTTATCGAAAAATGAACGAGGCTTGTCGCCGGCAGAAGGAGCAACGATTGCTCTTAATTGTTCGCCGTTTTGTGCTTTTGTATCATAAACGCCAAAACCGGAGTTGTTAAAAAATGTTGTTGCATCTTGTATAACAAGCGGATTTCTTAAGTCCGGTTTATCTGAACCGTATTTTAACATAGATTCTCTAAACGGAATACGCACAAAAGGAGCTTGGTCAACAGTTTTGCCGTTAGCAAATTCGTTAAAAATACTGCCCATAGTGTGTTCCAACACATTAAACACATCTTCTTGGGTTGCAAAACTCATTTCCATATCAAGTTGATAAAACTCTCCGGGGCTGCGGTCTGCTCTGGGGTCTTCGTCTCTAAAGCAAGGAGCAATTTGAAAATATCTGTCAAAGCCCGATACCATCAAAAGTTGCTTGAACTGTTGAGGAGCTTGCGGAAGAGCATAAAATTTGCCGGGGTTAATACGAGAAGGCACTAAAAAGTCACGAGCGCCTTCAGGTGAAGAAGCTGTCAAAATAGGAGTTTGATATTCGGTAAAGCCTTGTTCTGTCATAAGTTCACGCATACGAGCAATTACTTTTGAGCGGAGCATAATATTGCTGTGGATACGTTCACGTCGTAAGTCTAAAAAGCGGTATTTTAAGCGCAATTCTTCAGGTTCATCACCGAGACCGGAAACTTGAATTGGTAAAATATCGGCTTCGGAATGAATTTTCATTGTTGCGACTTTTATCTCAATATCGCCGGTAGGCATATTTTTGTTAATACTTTCACGGGCAATAACTTTGCCTTCAAACTCAACAACGCTTTCAACACGAGTGTTTTCTATTTTATCAAACAAATCGGACGAAGAATCTACAACGCATTGTGTTATGCCGTAATGATCTCGCAAATCTACAAAGCATAAATTACCCAAATTACGTTTACGATGAATCCAACCGGCAAGTTTAACTGTTTTGCCGATATCTGAACTGCGAAGTTCTCCGCAGGTATGTGTCCGATATTCGTTCATTTTTACCTCTGAAATATTAAATTTTTAACCTTATAAAGTGATAGAGCATTCTTAAATTAAAAGCAACATTAAAATTAAAAAAATATTAAGCAATATGGACTACAATGCGTTTTCAGATAATTTAATGCGGAATTTGTTATGAGAATCGTTGAAAACACAGAAGACTTAAAAGCTTTATGTAAAGAATTAAATAAGCAAAAATTTATTACGGTAGATACCGAATTTGTGCGAGAAAAAACTTATTTTTCCGAAGTTTGTTTAATTCAGGTCGGCTGGATAGATGATGCAGCCATTATTGACCCTTTGGCACAAGATATGGATTTAGAGCCTTTT
>JBGVOY010000066.1:0-5352 GCA_045126755.1 Alphaproteobacteria bacterium
AATTTAAGGATACAGACCACGAAAACGCATATTTTCCAATGTTTATTCCTATTTCTTTTTTCAGAAAAGAAGCAGAACACGTAGAAGGCTTTGCAAAAGAAATGGCGGTTGTAACACATTCACGTTTGAGTATGCAAGACGGCCAGCTTATGCCGGATTCTGAGTTAGAAGAACCCTTAATTGTTCGTCCGACATCAGAAACAATTATTGCCGATTCTTTTTCAAAATGGGTAAAATCTTATCGTGATTTGCCGGTTTTGGTTAATCAATGGGCAAATGTTGTGCGTTGGGAAATGCGCCCTCGCTTATTTTTAAGAACCAGAGAATTTTTATGGCAAGAAGGTCATACAGCACACTCAAATGAAAATGAAGCCATTGAAGAAACAAAGCAAATGCTTGAAGTTTATCGTCAAACGGCCGAAGACTGTTTGGCAATGCCGGTAATTGTGGGCAAAAAACCTGAATACGATAAATTCCCCGGCGCCATTGATACATACTGCATAGAAGCGATGATGCAAGACGGTAAATCTTTACAAGCCGGAACATCGCACTATTTGGGTCAGAACTTTGCAAAATCAGCTAATATTTCTTTTGTTAACAAAGACAATAAGCAAGAATATGCCTATACAACATCTTGGGGTGTATCAACTCGTTTAATCGGCGGTGTAATTATGACACATGCTGACGACGAAGGTATGGTTGTTCCGCCTATGATTGCGCCGTATCAGGTAGTTTTCGTTCCGGTTATCAAAAAACAGGAAGACGAAGAAAAGGTTATGGCATACATCAATAACATTGTTAAAGAAATAAAACAATCTAATCCGTTTGGCGAAAAAATCAGAGTCAAAGTTGATAAGCGTAATAAACAAAGCATTGATAAATTCTGGGAATGGACCAGAAAAGGCGCTCCCGTTATTTGCGAGATAGGACTTCGTGATGTAGATAACAATGCCATGATGGTAAAAGAACGTATTAACTTAGGCACTCCGGAAGGAAAAGAAATTATCACTGCGTCTGATTTTGTTAACACCATTTCAAATCGTTTGGAAAGCATTCAAAACAAGATGTTTGAAAAAGCAAAAAAACGTATGGAAGAAAATGTCAGAACAGATATAAAAACTCCGGAAGAATTTAAGGAATATTTTTCAAATGCAAATGAATGGATTGAAGACGGAAAACAGGGTAAAGTTGCTTTTGTAAAAGGTAAGTGGTGCGGTGATTCTGCAACTGAAGAACTGTTAAAAGAGCTAAAAATAACAATCAGATGCTTACCGCTTCATCAGTCCGGAACTGTCGGAAAATGTTTACTTACCGGCAAAGACGCGACACTTGATGTTATTTATGCCCGTTCATATTAAATTTTATCTGACCGCCGATAAAACGGCGGTTTTTTGTATCCAGAAAATAGTTGACTTTTGTCAAAATTGCAAATATAATTTTCTATACAGTATTTATAAGGAGAATAAAAATGGATGAAGATAATTTAATGATGCCTAATATAGCAAGAGAAAGCATGGGAAACGGAACAGTTGCAGGAATGGCAGGTAAAATTCTTCCAAATGACGGCCCTATTACATCTACTAATTGGATTAAAGCAGCTCAAAAAATTAATATGCAAAATTTGAAACGAAATGCTGTGTATATAGACCCTTCATCAGAATATTTTAGTAATCACGAAAAGCTACTGGAGCGTGTAAGCAAAGCCTCTTTTGAATATCAAAAACCTATTTCATCAGAATGGAACTCAAATCGATTTTACATTGCACCAAACTCGACCTATGAAAAAACTTGTCAAGCCTATATTGAACAAGTATTAAAACTGCAAGATAAATCGTATGAAGAATTAAAAAGTCAAGTAGATGATATATCTGAAGGGTATTCAGATACCACACTAAGAAGACCATATTATAATGCACTTAATTACAAGACATTAGAAGCAATAGTTGAACAATATCCTGAAAAAGCCGATACGCTTGATACAATACAGTTGCATGATCTTTATTTATCCTCTCTGGAAAATAGAAAAAAATTAAATATAGAGCCTTTGCTAAAAAAATCGATTACTGAGTATATGTCCGGAAAAGAAACCTTTCAACCAACCATTTATAATGTTGCAAGCTTGAGTGACGTAAAAGAATTTGCTTTTAAATCCGGAATGTATTCTATAGAAGATTTAGATAAAAGAATTGCCCAAACAGAACAAGAAATGCTAAAAACACTTGATAAACCTTTGTTATATTCTCTTTCAAGCAAAGATCTTTCTTATGTGGAAAAAGTTGCTGCTAAACATCCTGAAGATAATATTGCAAAACAAGTAAGAGCATATATTGTGCCATTATTAGATAAACGTAACAAAAAACAACCGTATACATACTAATAAATGCGGTTATAACTAAAAAAGGGGAATTTTCATTCCCCTTTTTGCTGTAAAATTATACTCTTCCATATATATCTTCAAAGCGAACAATATCATTTTCATCTAAATTGTCGCCGGTCTGAATTTCAATAAATTCCATAATCTCATCAGTATCATTTTCAATACGGTGTTTTGTTTCAACCGGAATATAAACCGATTCGTTTGCTTTTTTTACCACTATATTTTCGCCTATGGTAATTTTAGCCTCACCTTTAACCACAATCCAATGCTCGCTTCTGAAATGATGAAGTTGCAAAGAAAGTTGGTTATGGGGAGTTACACAAATTCTTTTAACGCAAAAATTTGTATCTGTATCTAAAACTTCCCAAGTTCCCCAAGGGCGAGTATCTTTATCGCCACGTTTATATGTATTTGCCATTTTAATCTCCTAATAAGTAAAGATTGTTCTTGATGTAAACAAATATAAATAATATAACTAAAAGCACAAGAGCAATTTTTCTTTTATTAGGGAGAAATTTAAATTGAACGCCGCATTTAACTCCAAATTAAAAATTTTAATCATATCAACTTTTTTTGTTTTATCTTCTTGTGCTGTAAAACAAACCGAATTTGTTGATAAACGTTTTAATATTGCCCTAGAAGCATTCAGTACATCTGCTTATGACACACAATTAAAACCTAATGAAATTCTATCTTATTCCCCTGATGGTAAATTAATTTCCAGATACTACAACTGCAAACTGCTCAAAAATAAAATGCGTCTTATTAAATACGAATGCAACAACATTCAATTTATTCCGGAAACCATTGAAATAAACGAACAAATAATCTTTGAAATTAGAAAAGAAAAAGATAGTTTTTATAAGGATGCTTATAAAGTTAGAAGAGTTGATTATTCGTTTGATAGAGACCGTTACCGATATCCCAACATAGAAAGCATGATGAAAGAAAGGTTTGTATCAGATTACTACTTATTGTATTATGACTACTAAAAAGTCATCCACAGGGATAATAGTTTTTCTACGGAAATAAAATTGCCAATATGCCCCAAAGAAACGATTGGGCTTACGAGTATTGTATGCTAGAGCCATTTGAATAGGCATTAAAAGATTATCTTCCTAATAAGTAAAGATTGTTCTTGATGTAAACAAATATAAATAATATAACTAAAAGAATAAGAACAATTTTATGGTTTGGGAGAAAAATCTTTGAACGCGGCAACAAAAGCAATGGCAATTTTGCAAAAAATTCAGCACGATATTTCTGAAAACGCAGAAACATCGGTTAAGCTTAAGCGCGTTATGGAACTTATTGCCCAAGGGTTTAATGCCGATGCGGTTGCTTGCTATATTACGGTTGACGATACATATCTGGAACTTTTTTGCAAATACGGAATTGAAAACGAATATAAAGGAAATATTCGTTATGGCGAAACAATAACCGGCGAAATTGCCGAACAAAGACGCTCCATATCCAAAACAGACAACACACATCCGGTGTTTAAATCGGCTCTCGGCTCTCCGATGCTTCGTTGGAACAAAACCTCCGGCGTAATCTTGATTATTAACAAACAAGAAAGACAATACACCGAAGAAGAAACATCGATGCTTGAAACAATAGCAATGTTTCTTACCACATTTTTTTCAACCGAAGAAATAAGCACCTACAAAAAGAAACTTATTAAATCAAGAGGTTTAAACCTTAAAGACCGATTAAAAGGAATTGTCTTAAATAAAGGCTTTGGTATCGGCTGTGCCGTTGTGCATCAAAGAAGACAAGCTTTAGTAAAAATATTTGCCGAAGATAAGACCATTGAACTTGCTCGCATTGAAGATGCTAAAAACAGGATGAACAAAAGCTTAGATGAAAAATTTAATGCTACTCGTTTAGGAATAGGTGAACACACCGATATATTGGAAACATACCGTATGTTTGCAAAAGACAAAGGCTGGTATAAAAAAATTTATGACAATATAGAAATAGGCTTAACTGCCGAAGCCGCAATCGAAAAAGCCTATGAAGATATGTGGAACAGACTTTCATCAAGCACTGATGCATATTTAAGAGAACGTTTACTTGACTTAAGAGATGTTGCAGACAGGCTTCGTTTATTTTTAAGCGGTGATGGCAACACAAATATCGAAAATCCCAATGAAGACATAATCATTGTTGCTCAGACTATGGGACCTGCCGATTTGATGGATTATGACTACACTAAAATAAGAGGGCTGATTATTGAAGACGGCACGCCTACCATGCACGTTGCCATCGTTGCCAAGGCATTAAATATTCCGGTAATTGCCAAGATACGAGGAATTTTTAAAGATGTGAAAGATGGCGAATTGCTTGGAATTGACGGTCATGAAGGTTATGTTTACATAAATCCGGCAGATGACATTAAAGAAAAGTTTAAATCACGCCAAAAAGACTTGTCTAAAGTGTTTGAGCAACTTAAAAAGCTCAAAAAATATCCTAACAAAACCATTGACGGCGTAAAAATAAAATTAAATATTAACATCGGACTTGATTTTGATATGGACTATTTAGAATCAACAAAATGTGACGGAATAGGTTTATACCGAACCGAAATTCCGTTTATGTCCTCAGAAAAAATGCCCGATGTAGATGAACAAATAGCATTTTATAAAAAACTCATTGATAAAGCAGAAAACAAAAGCGTTGTATTCAGAAGTTTGGATGTCGGCTCAGATAAATTACTTCCGTATTGGAACGATATGAATGAAGATAATCCGGCAATCGGTTGGCGTTCAATCAGAATAACTCTTGACAGACGAGCCATTTTAAGAAACCAGATGAAAGCATTTATACGAGCCAGTGCCGGAAAAGAATTAAGAGTTATGTTTCCTATGATTGCAAGTTTGGAAGAATTTTTAGATGCCAAAGAAACCTTATTACTTGAATATGATAAAGAAAAAAGGAAATGATATAAAGTTCCTAAATCAGTAAAAGTAGGG